>SHWX01000003.1 GCA_009693615.1 Chitinophagaceae bacterium
CAAATGCCAGGGCGCTTCCTAAATTAAATAGTCCATCAGAGCTACCAAACTTATAAGGCACCATGGCGCCTGTAAGTACAATGGTTTTGCCTTTGCAATGCTTTGCTAAATAAGAGGCAGTGAGGGTTATGGTATCAGTGCCATGCGTAATTAAAATTTTATCTTCTTTAATTTCATTGCAGGCTGTAGCAATCATTTGTCTGTCGGCTTCAATGAAGTCTAGGCTATCTTTCATCATAAGTGTAGTAATGGATAAATCTAATTTACTTCTACCTAATTGCAACATTTCATGTAAATGCGTTTCTTTAAAGAATAAACTACCATTTAACTCATTGTACTCTTTATCAAAAGTACCCCCTGTAACAAAAACTTTAATAGTACTTGACATAAAATTATTTTTGATGAAAGCTATCGCCAATGAAAGCTAAAGCGTCTATAATACCTGTTCTCCAATAGGTCCAATTATGGGCGCCATCCCTCATCCTAAATTCATGAGGTACATTTTTAGTAGTCAGTGCTATGTGTAACTGCGCATTACCAATGGTTAAAAAATCGTCATCACCGCAGTCAATCCAATATTTAATAGAAGACAATTCTTCTTTGGTCTTTTTTTCAATAATAGCTAAGGGGCTATTGCTTAACCAGGCTGGCGTTAAACGGTCTTTTCCTTTTAAATTTTTCCCCATTGAATTGCCAAACAAACCATTGAACATATTTTCATCAAGATTAATAATATCGTTGTCTGTCCATACTGCTGCGCTTAAGGGAGCAGAAGCTGCAAATAAATTAGGATATTTAAGAGCGTACATTAGTGCACCGTATCCACCCATGGAAAGACCAGCAATGCCTCTATATTTTCGCTCAGCTTTTACTTTGTATGTTTTTTCAATATGCGGGATTAATTCTTTGATAAAAAAATCCTCGTAATTTAACTTACCATCTGCTGTATTAATATAAAAACTTGTAAAGCCATCGGGGGTTACAATAATCATAGGCGGAATTTTACCTGCTTTAATGGCGTCATCCGCTAAGCGGTTCACTTCACCAAACTGAATCCAGCCATCATCTGCATCACCATAACCATGTAATAAATAAGTGACAGGATAAGCGCGCTCACTCGTATAATAGTCGCTAGGTAAGAAAATGGAATAATGTACTTCTTTATTTAGGATGGTACTTTTTATGACTTGTTTTTCTTTAACAAAACCTTGTGCAAAGCTTCCAATGACAAAACTGAAAACAAAAAGAAGTAGTAATTGTATTTTTTTCATAAGACCTAATTTATAAGTCTAAGATACAAAAAACAAGTTCCTGATAAAAGAATGTTTTATGAATTAGTTTTTAGGCTTTAGGGGCTTATCAAACATATCTAATTTATCTTGAATAGGATTGTCGGAAATAGATGCCGCTTGCAGTTTGTTGGCCCTTGAAACCGGTCTAGCACTGCCAATGGCACTGGCTTTATAAGCTACGGGGCCAATGATATTGAGTGCTTTATTTAAATAAGTTTCATTAGGGTCGCCTAATAATTTATAAGGGAGTACATCGTCCGTAAGTGCATAGTCTGGTAAAAACCCATTCACTGATCCGTAATCGGATTGGTCAAGTGCATTTAATATTTTAAAGGTGATGGGTTGTAAACCATAGTTCCATCTTTTAGCATTGTCAGTAATAGTAAAAGAACCTACATTTTTACCATAAGTATGTTCGCCAATTAAAATGACATTCATAAATGGTTTTAAATTATTAATGATAAGTTCACTAGCTGATGCAGTGCCAGTAGAAGTTAAAAAGAATACTCTATTTAAGGAACCGATATTATTAGACTCCATTTTAAAATTGGTGACAAGGGCTGATGCTCCATATTGTTTTATTACTTCCTTTGTATAAGCATCGTTGTACTGTCTTTTATTCATCACTTTATCTACTTTACTAGCTAAGTCCTTCACCATTAAATTGGTTAATAAATCTGAACTAGAAACATAGCCACCACCATTATAACGAAGGTCAATTACTAATTCATTGACTCCTTTTTGTTTAAACCTGCCAAATACAGCTCTTAAGCTATCATCGAAACTAGATAGGAATTGTAAGTAGGCAAAATAGCCAACTTTTTTACCTGCCCAATTAATAACCGTGTCTTGTAAAATGGGATTGGTTTGTAATTCAACTTTAGTAACGGTTATAGTTTTACCTGTACTGCTAAATACTTTATTATCATAAGCACCTAAACCTAATTTCAAGGTTTGATTTTGTAATACTGAACTATAATTTGAGGAAGTGACGGTTTTGTCATCTACCGATAAAATGATATCTCCTCTTTTCAATCCATTTTTTTCAGCAGGACTTCCTTTTAATACATAGGCTATCACCAAGGCTACATTTACTTTTGCATCATCGGTATAAAAAGCACTCACTCGAATACCTAAAACGGTATTAATACCATTTAATTGGTTTATTAAATTGGCGGAACTACTATCTATCCAAGAAAAACGATCGGTGGTTTTATATTCATATAAAATACTATAAAAATAATCCATAGGATTACTACTGGTATTGGTTTTAGCTAAAGCCGGCATTTTATCAGGCCATAAATAATAGGCTGTCATATTTTCATGAATCCAGGTATTAATATCGGTATTGGTAATTTTTGTTACAGTGGTATTATCTACTACAGGCGCTACAGGTGTTTCAGGAATGGTCGTAACCGTTTTATTACAAGCCATAGCCCCCATAAATAAAAACCCAATAAGTAATTTCTTTAGTTGCATGCTATTATGTTTTAAAGGTTAAATTTAAGAAATTTATATGATTCTAGGCTTTAATTATCTTAATTTTGTGAGACCTAGAAGTATTTCTACGTGCATTACAGATACAGACTAATAAATGAAAAAAATAATATATACTTTACTGCTTTTAAACTCCTTTTTTTTAACGAAAGCTCAAAAATCAAATACGTATACGAAGTCTGTCAATAATTGGCATAAAGCCCGTATAGCCGATTTAAAAACGCCTAATGGCTGGTTGAATTTAGAAGGCCTTTTCTGGTTACATAAGGGAACAAATACTTTAGGGAAAAAAGAGGGTAGTGATTGCAGGTATGACAATGCCGTTTTCCCCGCTGTATTAGGTTCATTTATTTATGAAGGCGATTCAGTATTATGGATGAATAGCACAAATAATGCTATTAAAGTGAACGGTGTATTAGTGAATGGAACAAAACCTGTAAAAGTATTTTCTAAAGAAGAGCAAGCTATTACTATGTCATGGTCGCATTTCATTTGGACCATTATAAAAAGAGAAGATAAAATTGGCGTTAGGTTTAGAAATTTAAAAGCAAAAACTTTAGTGAATTTTAAAGGCATAGAGCGATTTCCTATTGACGCTAATTGGCGTGTAAAGGCGAGCATGGTGGCGCCTTCACAAAACTTATTAATGATTACCAATATACTTGGTCAAACTACTGCAACAAAAGCAGCAGGCAAATTAATATTTACCATTCATAATAAAGAGTATTCATTAGATGTGATTGATGAAGGAGAGCCTAAATTTTTTATTGTATTTGCTGATGAAACCGCAGGCAAAACTACTTACGGAGCAGGTCGTTTTATTGAATTAACTAAACCCGATGCTTTAGGCAATACTGAAATTGATTTCAATAATGCCTATAATCCGCCTTGCGCCTTTACTGAATTTGCTACCTGCCCCTTACCTCCGCCACAGAATAGATTAAAACTAGCCATTACAGCAGGTGAAAAAAATTATGGTAATCACTAGTTGGTCCGTTACCTTTGAAATAGATGACTCAAAATCAAACCATATCACCCACCATAGCCATAGTAGGCCTAGGTTATGTAGGCTTACCACTTGCCCTCGCTTTTGCTAAGAAGTATACAGTCATTGGTTTTGATATTAATGAAACGAGGGTAAAGGATTTACAAAATGGGAAGGACATTACCTTAGAATGTACAGAGGCCGAAATCAAAAATACGAAACATTTAACTTTTACGAGTTCGCTTAGTTCTATTAAAGACGCTACTATATTTATTGTAACGGTACCCACTCCGTTAGATGCAGATAAGCGCCCTAATTTAAAACCATTATTAGAAGCAACTGCCATGATAGGTTCGGTTTTAAAAAAAGAAGATGTAGTTATTTATGAAAGCACAGTGTATCCTGGTTGCACCGAAGAAGACTGCGTTCCAGTTTTAGAAAAACAAAGTAGTTTAGTTTTTAATAAAAATTTTTATGTTGGGTATTCTCCAGAGAGAATAAATCCGGGTGATAAAGTACATACACTTACTACTATTAAAAAATTAACAGCAGGCTCTACACCAGAGATAGCTGATAAGGTAGATGCACTTTATGCAAGTATAATTACAGCAGGTACTTTTAAAGTATCTAGTATAAAAGTGGCAGAGGCGGCTAAGTCAATTGAAAATGCACAACGTGATATTAATATTTCTTTTGTGAATGAGCTAGCACTCATATTTGATAGAATGAATATTGATACGCATGAAGTATTAGAAGCTGCTGCTACTAAATGGAATTTTCTACCTTTTAAGCCAGGCTTAGTGGGCGGACATTGTATTGGAGTAGATCCTTATTATTTAGCAAGTAAGGCTACAAGTTTGGGGTATCATCCGCAAGTAATATTATCGGGAAGAAATGTGAATGATCAAATGAGCAATTTTGTGACTGAAAAATTAATTCAATTATTAAGTGGTAATGGTATTAATGCTAAAGGCGCCAAGGCATTAATACTGGGTATAAGCTTTAAAGAGAATTGCCCTGATATCAGAAATTCAAAAGCCTTTGAAATTCATGCCCAGCTTAGAGCTGCGGGCATGGAAGTGGATGCCTTTGACCCTTATGCAAATGCATTAGAAGTGAAGCAAAAACATGCTATTGATTTAGTGACTGCCTTGGGAAAATATGATGTGATTGTACTTGTGGTTGCCCACGATTTTTTCAAGTCATTGGATTATACAAGCCTGAAGCGCTCAGATAAAACTGTCATTTACGATATCAAGGCCTTCTTGGATAGAAGCATTGTTACAGCAAGATTATAAAACTTGCTCTTTATTATTACTTATTTAAAACTAATAATTGTACTACTGAGGATGATAAGTACGCTTCGCATTTTTTAACACTTCGTTTTTATCCAAGGTCATTTTTTTCACTTGCTGGGCTTGATACATGGCACGTTGGTCGGCATAATGTGCATCTCCTTTATTAGAGCTTGCTCCAAAAGTATTTACTGATTCTATTAACGGCAAGCCTCCGTCTTTAGGAAAGCGAACAAATTCAATATAGGCATCACCGCTATTCATTTTTCTTTGCCCTGCACCATAAGGTTGAGTTTGCACTGCTGCGATTACATCGGGCATCCCACCTTGTGGCCAGTTCTCATCGCCTCTTACTAGTCTTTGCATTTCACCTAAGGTAACGTCAAGTCTATTATAATTTTTCATTAAAAAATCATAAATATATTGATAGGTAGCAATCGCTTCTTGCATGTTTAATTTATCATTTTTTCTTCCCTCCATTAATTTAGGTATTTCATAATAAGCTAAATTATAAATTAGCGCCCCATTACTTTCAGGGTTGGTATTGTGGTCCCAATTCTTTAAAGCTTTAATAATTGGAGACAGTGTTGGATATTTATTTTCATCTATTAAAAACATAGTATCTGCCGTAAAGCCATAAGGGAATAAAATAGTTGCAGGTAATTGACGATCAAATTTGATACGCTTTAAATCGGCGTAGGAAATTTTTTCTAATGGGTCTATTAAATCCTTGGCACGGCGGCTTCTATTGTCATGGTATAATTCATAACCATCATTGGCATCAAAATTTTTAGGGTCTAAATTTTCATTCTCTGCAGTGGCTAAAAAAGGAGAGTGATTCATGTTAATTAAATATCCACTTTTAGGATTTGTGTATTGAGGAAACTCGTTTAAAGGTTTAAACTTTGTCCATAGCGTTGCCCTTGTATTGCCTGGTAGCGTTGAATTCCAGTGGTAGCTGGTATCTGCATTTCGATATGGCATTTTTCCACTAGAGATATAAAATATAGTATCGGACTTATCGGCATACATAATATTAAACATAGCTAAATGGTTCTGCGCCACCGCCGTTTTAAATTCAGTAAAATTAGTAGCCCTATTCATCGCATACCATTGTTGTAAAGCGCCCGCATCCATCAGGGCAGGTAAACGCATCGAAAAATATTTTCCTTCAGGGGTTTTAGCGGTTGGTCCGTATATAGAAGTGTATGCCATTTTAGAAATAGGAAAAGGAATGCCTTTAATACTTAATTTAATTTTTCTTTTTTCAAGTGCAAGCCACTCGCTATCTACTTTATATTGTCCTTTATGTGCTTTGTCGGTTTCTAATTGGTAGATATCTATTTTATCTTGAAAGTTAACTGTATGTGCCCATGCTAAATTAGGAGTCGTACCATGAAAAATTAAGGGACCGCCTGGAAATAAACCTCCTAAAATATTCCAGCCTTCTTCACTTTGTAAATGTGCTTCATAAAAAGCAGTAGCGCCTTCAATGGGTTGATGCGCGTTAATCACCAACATATTTTCACCTGTTGTGGATTTACTTGAATGTACTGCAATGGTATTAGAACCTTCTCCAGTCATACCTGCTAAATGTGCAATAGAACCATTGAGTATTTTAGGTAAGGTTCTATCCACGCCACAAAAAACGGCTACAGAAAAAACAGTAGTAGCTAAATAGTCTTCAATAGTAATGGGAAATACATTTTTGTTTAATACTTTATCGGGATGCGCTTTGGCAAATGCTTCTAAGCCTGCTAAATAACCTTTTACTAGTAAAATAAGTTTAGGGTCTAGGCTATTTATTTGAGCAAGTACAGTGGCCTTTGTATTTAATAAACCAAATACATAATCAACAGGAGCCCCTTTTTTGCCTAAATAAGTAGCTAACTTTCCTTTACCTGTTAAAATAAGGGTTTGAATGGTGGTAAAATCGTCCTCGGCATGTGCCCAAGCTAGGCCATAGGCCACTTCAGGGTCGGTGGGTGCAAAAATATGCGGCACTCCATAAGTATCTCTAGCAATGGTAATTTTATCTACACGAATAAGGGGCTCACTACTTGATTGAGCAATAGCGAATTGTTGTAATAAAATACAAAGAGAGAATAATAGAATACGCATGAAAGAGATATTTAGGCTTAATTATAATTTCAACGGTGTAATTTATAGAAACTATCTAAATTTGCAATAGTTAATAATTAAAATAGATAACAATGATTGAATCCAAAAGGTTTGGTTCGAAGAAAGCACTAATTGATATAGATGAAACCATCTGCTTTTATTCAGACAAGCGTGTATATGAGCTAGCTGAACCTAATTTTGAAAATGTGGCTAAGATTAATAAACTATACGATGAAGGTTGGCATATTACTTATTGGACTGGCAGGGGAGAAAGCTCAAAGCGAGATTTAAGAGGCCTTACTTTAGAACAGTTAAATAAATGGGGCTGTAAGTTTCATGACTTAATTACTGGCTACGACCCTAATGGAGGCCCTACTAAACCCAACTTTGATTTAGTGATTGATGATAAGGCTAAGAGGATAGAGGAGCTTTAATAGCTTGCTTATTTTTTTTAGCAAAGGGTAAATAGAAAACCCAGAAATGAACCAAGGCAACAGCTTCAAATATTAATATATAATAAGGCCATTCTCCTATTACAAATGGGTTGTTTACTGCTGGCTTGGCCGATAAATACATATAATTAGCACCCACCGTATGATTAACAATACTTATGCCAATGGCTACTAATTGTGTGTAGCCTAATACCCATAACCAAGACTTTGGTCGGGGTACAAAGTTCAAATGAACAATCATATAAATAATAACTAATAGCAAACCACCGTGGTCTATAAAGTAGGCGTAAAAATTATAACCTTCCATGCCTGCTGTAAGTTCGGGAGTGAGTAAAGCATGTATACCACCGGCTAATCCCCAGTAGTAAAGGCATTCAGCCAACCACTGCTTATAATTAATAAGTGTGGTAATACATAAAAAATAACTAATACTACATAAATGAACAGGTAAGCTTTGTTGCAAGTTCCAATAGCCTGTTGAATAAACGTAATAATTTTCTACAATATAATTTATGCCAAAAAATAAGGCAATAAAATTAGCGTAAGTTTTAGGTTGAATTTTTTTAAAATGCAAAGGTGCTCTTACAACAATAGTAATAATGAGTATGACCATTATAATACATTTCCACCAAAAAAGGGAGAAAGGTTCAATAAAAGCAGGCGGATGAAATTTTCCCATTATAATAATTATAAAATTATAAGTTGCGAATCCAAATATTTCTATAACTAATTGGATTACCATCGTCTCCATGGTCTTGTAACATCAATGGTAATTTAGAAGCATGCTTTTCATACTTAGGCTTTGTTAACCAGTCGGTAGGGCCTAAAATGGTTACATTATTTTGTATGAGTACTCCATTATGAATAACAGATACACGCGCAGGGCTTTCTAGATCGCCATTCTCTTTAAACAAAGGCGCTGTAAAAATTATATCATAAGACTGCCACTCACCAGGTTTGCGACTTGCATTCACTAAAGGCACATGTTGCTTATACACTGCCCCCGCTTGCCCATTAGAATAAGTAGGATTATTATAAGAATCTAAAACTTGAATTTCATATTTACCCATTATATAAATACCACTATTGCCTCTTCCTTGACCACTGCTTTTTACTTCAGCCGGCTCTCTAAATTCAATATGTAGTTGACAGCTTCCAAAAGCTTCCTTGGTAATTAAATCACCAGCGCCTTTAATATCGGTAACAGCGCCATCTGCATCTATTTTCCAGCCAGCAGGGCTACCATCTTTTTTTTGAAAAGCACCTAGGCCATGACCATTATATAATATAGTGGCGTCGGAAGGAGCCCCTGCATTGCTTTGACCAGGTGTGACCAAGGGTACATTGACCCATACTTCCAATAAGCCAGCAAGGCTATCTACATTTAATTTTTTTTGAGCCGTTACAAATTGTGTGCTAGCTAATAGGCAAGTCAACACAAGTAATTGTTTTCTCATAAAATAGTTTTAAAGTAAGCAATCGTTACTATGAATATAATAAAAAAAACATTGTTAATGGGAGCAAAAGGGTATAAATACTAGGCTATTACCATGCTATACTAGGCTGGTGCTAAATTTTATTACCTGCAGTTCCTTTAATGAGGCCGCGACAATTAGCAGCACTACAATTACAGTTAAAAGGTTCCATGGTTTCATCTAAAAAGCTACCATAATCCAAGGTAAGCTCTTCTCCTTTTTGAACTGCTCTATTAATAACTACATTTAAACCAATATAACTACAGTTGGCATCGCAGTGATGGTTTTGAGGAGACCACTCTTCGGGCTGCAAGTCCCATAATATATATACATCCTTACTAATTGGATAGGCGTATCTTCTGAAATTTGATTTTTCTCTTTCGTCCCAATTTTCATCTACAAATTTTTTGGTGACTATACGTTGTGCTTTTTCTTCCCCTTGAAATAAAATAGTGTCTTTAGGTAAATCCCATTTTGCATACATACCATAACCAGAAATGGCATTGCCTTTAATTTTATATACTTTTTCTTTTCTTCTATAACGCGCCATCCCTTCAATAATAATTCTTTCTAAGAAGCCACGCTGGCCTGCTCCATCATGTAGTAAAATATAATCGGCAGAGCCTTCATAACCTTGGGCATAAAACACAGAACAAGTGAAATTTATTTCAAGAAAAAATAGTTCTCCTTTATCGTTCATTCTAAAATCCATTCTTCCATAACCCACGCCATTGAAAGACATGAAAACTTGCTCGGCAATGCTTTGTAGTCTCTTCGCTAAATTAGCATCGGTTACTGGAATATTTGCATTGGGATGTAATTCAGAAGTTTTTAAAGCGTAGGTTTTAAAACTAAAACCTACAGGGAAAATATATTCAACAGGCAGAAAGCTGGTACAAGTTTTTCCATCTGCATTGGCAGATACTAATACTGTGAATTCACGACCATCAATATACTCTTCCACCAAGGCAGCGCCAAATTCTGCTAATATGCTTTTTACCTTGGGTACTAATTCGACCATATTATTGGCCTTGGAAGCATTGTCCACTCCTAGGCTATCACCCGCCTTGGCAGGCTTTACAAATAAAGGGAACTGAAGATTACCTGGAAGCTGCGCTATATCTGCCTCTGACTCTATATGTATATGGGCGGGTGTTTTGACATCTTCGCAGAAGGCCAAATACTTCATGATGGTTTTAGGGGGGTCGTATAAATTGGTGCTAGGTCCAGTATAAGGCAGTCCTAATAAATCCAAACTCATAATCACATCAATGGAAGGTACTGTCCATTCTAGATAACCTTCACATAAATTAATATAGATATCGTAATTTTTTTCTTTGAGTTCTTTTAATTGTTGATAGGTAGTAAGCTTATTTAAAAAAACATGATCGATATGCGCTTCGGGCATAATGGTAGAGAGGTCTCTTTTTGGATCGTAGTATTGGTAATCTACTTCAGAGGTTGAATAGTCGGGTTGAAGTACACAAATTCTTAAATCTTTAAAACTTGCAGCATTATGAATAGTGGGAAGGGCGCGCATAAATTTATTTTTTTCTTCTAGCAAATGCGTCATTAATAATATGAACCACTAATTCTGTAAAACTTTGATTAGCAAAACGTAAAATAGCACCAATAGAAGTAAAGTTTTCGTCCTCACTAATGCCACACTGTGCATTGACTTCTAATACATAGGCTTCTCCTGTTTTATTATCTATGCGCACATCTACTCTTGTATAACCAGTTCCATTACAAGCCACATAGGCATCCCAAGAAACTTTTTGAACAGCGAGTTGAACTGCCTCGTCTCCTAATTGGTATTGATAAAAATTTTCATCTTCTGGCATAGCTGTTTCTTCTTCATAAATTTCCCATAATCTATCAAAGGATAGAAACTTTTCTTTTTCTGGAAGAGAGGCATGAAAGACTCTTTCTACCGGCGGGTAAATCTTTGCATACTCAGGATGGGTATGGCTTCCCACAATCATCACTGTGTATTCAGGTCCTTCCACAAAAGACTCTGCTATTATACCGTCTGAAGATAAATTCCAACCTCTGTATCCTTTAAACATTTTAGCTAATTGGGTTTTCAAGGCACGTTCTGTTTCTACTACATTTTCAATGCCCACCCCTAAACTTCCACCAGAGACAGCAGGTTTTACAATTAAGGGACTTCCTAATTTTTCAATAATTTCTTTCGCATTAATATTATTATCTCTAATGGCTTCCCATTTTGGTGTAGCAACACCTGCTTCATCAAAAGCTTTTTTCATGGGAATTTTAGAAGTAGTGATATCGTAGAAATAATCGTTGGCCCCGGTGTATACTAATTGTTTTGCTTCTAGAGCTTTAATTACTGAAACGCCTGGTGCTCCATTAATTTCATCACCATCACATAAGTTTAATACAACAGGAAAATGAATTCCTTTTTCTCTATCATGTGCAATTTCTTGCACAATCATTTTATAATTTTCTAAAGTAACAGGTTGCCATTTCCATGGAAGATCTAGTTGTTCAAAGACGCGTGTATATTCTTCTATGCTTTGACTAAAATCATAATAGTATGCTAAGTTCGGATCTGGATTATCCAAGGCGGGGGCTAAGACCCAAACTTTCAAATGTCCTACTGGAACAAAAGGGTAAAATAAGTTACGAATATTTGTCAACGCTGTGCAAGAGGGTTAGTATAGGTTAGTATAATATTCAATGAAGTTATAAAATATATAATACTAGCAAATTATTATAGGCATTAATTTCATAACTACTATAGCCTATAAATACATACTACTTCATGTTCATTTCGAAAATACTTCAATGGGATAAATCACAATGTAATTAAAAGCCATTTATATATTATAGATGCCTGTATATCAATATGTTATGAAAAATTAATTTAATTGCCAATACATTAAAAAGTAATAAAGATGCAAACTCAAGTAATCATTTGTGATAAACAAATTGTGTATGCAATGGGATCTAGCTTACTTATAAAAGACAATCCGCAGTTAATAGGCTATCATATCATCAAAAGTATAGAGGAGTTAACTGGTTATATAGCCTATGATAAAACCAAACAGGTCTTACCCATGGTCTTAGTGGTTGATAGTGCCATGTTTCATTTTGGAAATCCATCCACCATGCATCAAATTAAAGAGATTAAAACCAGAATGGGCGTGATGGTGGTCTTTAATGAACAAGACGAGGCTCATTTGTATCAATTAATTGATAATGGCATATCAGTGATAGTGGCACGTAATGTTTCCAAGCAAGAATGGTCCAAAGCACTTGAAATGGCAAGGCTTCAAAAAATATACTTTTGTAATCGAATTGCAGATAAGGTATTTAATATGGTGAATTGTATAGATAAAGTAAAGCTAACAGAGAAAGTGCATCAGTTACATACTTATGATAAATATATTTTAGTGCGCATATGCGAAGAGGCTTCTAGTAAGCAAATTGCTTATGAAGTGGGCCATAGCAAACGCACTATTGAAGGACACCGTACAAAAATGATGCAGCAACTAGAAGTTAAAAATTTAGCAGGCTTGGTGAAAGCTGCTTTTATGTCAAAGCTATATGATCATTATTTAGAAAACCCAGGTTTATATGATGTGACTTCATGTGCTAAAACATCTTCTTTATAAAAATGTATGGTTTTAAAATCGCCATCAATATATTTTTGAGCTTGGTCTGTAAAATGATTTGAACTGGCAAAACGACTTTGCCCTCCCGTAATAATTGTTTTCGCTTCTAATTTTTTTCCAAAACTAACGGCTGCAATAAAACTACTACCAGAATAACCATAACGCTTTAAAGTATTATCATATCTTCTACTCTCAAAAGCAGGCAGGGAGCCCCATTTAGAAGATGTTTGTCCTACTGCTATACTAGGCGCATTATCATTAAATTTTTCTCCTGGGTTAACTCTTTGATATCTATTTAAATCGCCCCATTGAATTTCCCAATTACCATAAGTTTTTTCTAATTGATCTAATGCCGCATTTAAGAGCGCTAATTTTTTTTCATTCGAAACAGCTTGAACCATCTGCTCATATTTTTTTATAATTTGAGTAGTGCCTTCTTCTGTGGTGGCCGGAGGAATTTCTTTAGACCAGTTATTGGCCCATTCAATAGCAATAGTAGTAGCAACAGAGGAAATACCAGCATCCCCATTCCAACCAGTTAAATAGTTCATTACTTTTTTTTCTCTTTCATTTAAACCAATAGTTTTTGTATACGCCATAAAAGAAGGCAGTAAAATATCAAAAGCACTTAAATGTTTATTATATCCCAATTGAATTAATTCATCCAAGGAAATTTTATCTACTTTACTTAATAAGTTAACTGCGTTAATACCGCGTCCATTCTCGCCATCGGGCGCCATATAATGAGGATAGTCTTTTTCTTTAGGACTATATGCCCCAGCCACTGTGAAGGGGGTTGCATTACAATTTTGTAACCAACCATTGGCGGGGTTAATACTTTGTACAATTTCATCTAATGCATGCACGCCTATCCAATTAGTGGCTTTAATGGAACCATCTACAGGCACACTATAATCATAATTAGTATTTCTTTTGGGAATGAAATTACCATGCCAGTAAGCAATAGAGCCATCGGCATCGGCATAGACCGTGTTATTACTATTATTACCTAGTAAGGATAAGGCTTTTTGATACTCTTTTAAATTAGTAGCCTTGGTCCTGGTCCAGCATTCCATTAAGGCATTTAAAGAACGATTATTTTCTTGCAAGCTTAACCAATTACCATTTTTAGATCCCATCACAGGGCCATGTAATGTGCGATAAGTAAGGAATGATTTTGTTTTTATTTGACCTTGCTCCAAATACTGAATAGGAATATTTCTTGCTTTAATGGGTTGAAGACCTTGTTCATAATGCGATACCCAGCCTGTTTTATTTTTAGCTACTTTTTCTTCATACACATCGGCTACATCGGCATAGCCGCTGGTATGCATAAAACCTAGATGTTCATTGAAGCCTTGATAAATAAACATTTGCCCCCAAGTAACAGCTCCGTATACATTTAAGCCTTCTTCACTCACCATATGCATTTCTGATCTAAAATAAAATGGTACATGCGGATTAATATATAATAATGCATTTCCGTTTTTACTATGCTGAGGCGCTATTGCAAAACCATTAGAACCTTTTTGTATTTTTTCTTCTAAGGCATAAGGCTCTTCGGTATTTTGCGCCACTAATTTTTCTGCACCTGGCATTTGTCCGTAAAAAGAAGCTACTTGTTCTTTTTTGATGCCACCTGTTTTAGTAGGAGAAACACTTCCGTCTGTCCACATTAAATGATACCAGGGTTTATAATATTGAATGGCTTTTAGTTTTACTTCAGGATGTTTGTATAAATAATAATTTAGTCCATCGGCGTGCGCTTGTAGTAATGCCTTAAACCAAACAGGGCTTTTATTATAATCATTGATTGCGGCTACACTATCTTGAATAAGGCGCATCATTAAATCTTCATAAATAGCTGCACTACCTTTTACTTCAGCAGTGCGGCCTAGCATTTCTAAATAGTTCAATTCTATTTGTCCTACATTCTCTTCGCTTTGTGCATACATTAAACCAAATACAGCGTCAGCGTCAGTTTTTCCATAAACATGGGCAATACCCCATTCGTCTCTTATAATGGTTACTTGTTTTGCATGTTGTTCCCACCTTGCAATTTCACTAGCGCTATACTTTTGTGCCTTGCTCATAAAAGAGCAACTCATGAGTATACATATAAAAAAGATATAGTTAAGGTACTTCATAAAATAGTGGGTATTTAGATACCCCAAGTTTTCATTATAGTTAAATCTTTTTTCAAACAATCTAATGGTGCTAAGCCTTGATAAGACTCTTGTTCAATGATAAAATGGTGTGCTCCTCCAATTTTTTTAGCAAGTAAGGCAATGGCTTTAGGATCTACCACGCCTTCCCCTAAAATAGTGCTTTCATAGCCATCATTCATCTCCCCTTTTTCTGCTTTAATTTCATCTTTAACGTGAAGTGATTGGAAACGACCTGGATATTTATTAATCCATTCAGCACCCCTTGCACCTGCACCATACATATTGCCAAAATCTAATTGGTGTATTACTAAATTCGGATCGGTATGTTGTAAGATGAGATCATACATTAAAGTGCCATTCAATTTTTCTTTAAATTCAAAATCGTGATTATGGTATCCAAATTTCATACCACTTGCTTTACACAATTCACCCGACTTATTGAATGCGTCTATTTGTTGCATTAATCCATCATAAGTACTTCTTAATTTATTATCCATTGAAGGGCTTATAACATATTCTTGTCCTACAATAGCCGCATCTTCAACTGTGCGTTTCCAGGCATCGGTAAAATCCTTCTTGGTATTATCCCAATGATTAGTGCCCATCACTGTATGTCCACTAGGCATTTTTAAACCTAGCCCTTCCAATACTTTTTTAAATTCTGTAGCTGTCCATCCGTAGAATTTTCTGTTCATATAATTTGCATGTTCAACATATTCAAATCCCATTGTAGACAAAGCCGTTAAGGTTTCCATCGGGTTTTTTTTCATGTCTTCACGCACTGAATACAATTGAACACCAATTAAATTTTTACTAGCAGCAAAACTTGTATTTGCCCATAAAGCACTTGGTTTTAAACTAGCACCCAATATTGCAAGCGATGCGTTTTGTATAAATTTTCTTCTAGAGTTTTTCATAAGAATTGTTTTTAGTATTTAAACTTAACATTAATTTTTGATTAATCTTCTACCTTTGTGTTTTTAATAGGTTTTTTATCTAACCACTCAGAACGGTCTAATTTATGTTTACCCGTTTTCACTTCATCTAATGTATTACCATTATATAAGCGACCGTTTTTCATAACTAAATCTATCGAGTTGGTATTGCGTATATTATCCAATGGGTTTTTATCTAAAATAAGTAAGTCCGCCAATTTGCCTACCTCTATACTTCCTAAGTCTTTGTCTAAACCTAATCCAGCGGCGCCTAAAATAGTAGCTGTTTTCAAAGCATCTATATTACGCATGCCACCAGATTGCATTGACCAAAGCTCCCAATGATAGCCTAGTCCTTGTAATTGACCATGACTTCCAATACCTGCAAGTCCTCCTTCTTCTACAATTTTTTTCATACTCTTTGCATGTTTTTGGAATACATGTTCTTCTGGTAAGAACCATGTAGCACGACGACGCGATTTATTGGCTAACTCTTCATAAGGCGTAAAGTATTGTAGCTTCTCATTGCTATATGGGTTTTCATTTTCGTAATAATAGTTCTCTGCCCATGGCCCACCATAAGAAACTAGTAAGGTAGGGGTAACTGTCATTTTAGAAAAAGCAATTGTTTTCACTACATCATTGTATAAAGGATAAATAGGAATAGAGTGCTCATGTCCAGGATAGCCATCTAATAAATTGGTCATGTTTAATTTAAAATCAAGACCGCCTTCAGTGGTTGGCATTAATTGTTGATTTTTTGCAGCTTGTATTACCCATTGTCTGTGTTTACGATTACCTACTAAATACATTTTAATATACTTTGTATTATAGTATTTGCTGTACTGACTTAATACCGATTCTGCTTGTGCAGAATCTTTTAAGTTGTAAGCCCAATAACCTACACCAGGTCCTGTTGAGTATACTCTTGGTCCCACCATCATACCCGCATCTACCATATCGCTATAAGTTAATACATCGGTAGTGGCTGTTTGAGGGTCACGTGTGGTAGTCACACCATAGGCTAGGTTGGCTGCATATACCCAGGCCTGTGTTTTATGAATGCCCCAGCTTGGCCACATATGAGCATGTGTATCTATAAATCCAGGAACAATTGTTTTGCCCGATACATTTACTCTTTCTGTATTACTAGCTACTTTTAAACTACCCGTTTTACCAATAGCTTTAATTCTATTATTCACAATATAAATATCTCCTCTGCTAATGACTTCATCACCTTTCATGGTAATAATTCTTGCATTGGTTAACAGCATATGGGTGTTAGGCATATCTTTTTCATAAAATACTTTCACCCAATTTTCAGTAGCCTTGTATTTAGGATCTTCTTTCTTTTCTGCTTTCTTCGCTGTTTCTTTTTTAGTACTGTCTTTAGCAGTCGTATCTTTTTTAATAGCTTCTTCTGCTTTTTTAGCCACCGCTAAGCTATCATCAAAAGCGTAAGAAGCGTCTATATCATAAGTAAAATGTGCAGCGCCTAAACTATAGTGTATAATTTTACCATTTGCTTCCCAGCTTGGAAACTCGCCACCCATCTCTGTTAAGAGTTTACTAGGGAAGGCGGCACTTTTTGCATCTGCTACAGAAATCTCTACTAATTTACCAGCTTGTGGTATAGTGATATAGTAAATATTATTATTCACTTGTGTAATAGCCGCTTTACCTAATGGCGACATTAAAATAGTATTCGCACTTGAAGCAGGATTATTTTCTTTAGCGGCATCTTCATCGTTTTCGTCTAAATCTAATACATCTGCAACAGGTTTTCCTTTGTGTTCTGGGATGCTACCAAAAGTTGTAATGCCCGTAATTTTTACAATTTCTTTTTCATCTCCACCATCCCATTGAATAGAAGTTAATTTTCCATATTTGTTTAAATAAATACGGTCTTCGCCATTTACAAAATGTGCATTGCCGCGTCCGTTGGCTTTATCAATTACATGAATACTTCCATCATTTAAATCTAACCAACAAAGGTCGTCTTCATCATCGCTATAAGTAGGATCTTTTGAATCTTTAAATTTTTGAACAGTGGTTCTATTAAATACAAGTCTATTACCTGCTGGATTTATGGATAGGCCTTGGTATAAAGCATTTTCTTTAGTAAGTGTTGTTTCTGTACTATTAGCTAAATCAATACTTCTAATACTACCCCCATTTTCAGACCAGGTAGCAAAATAAATTGTTTTGCCATTAGTATTCCAAATAGGTTGTGCTTCTGTAAAATTATTTTTAGTTAATTTTTTAGGCGTTCCATTCGGATAGTCCATTACATATAATTTATTCAATACTGTAAAGGCTAATTTTTTTCCATCGGGTGATGGAACCGCATCTCTAATTTGTGTGGCTTGTGCAGCACTGGTATCTTTAATAGGGTATTTGAAAAGAACTTCTGGTCCCATTTCAATAGATGCATCTACTGTATAGCTAATTTCTTTTTGAGCAGCAGTTTCAATATCAATGCTATGAATTTTTCCACCATAAGAAGCTAATAAATTTTTGCTATCAGGTGTGAACGTCATAGTAGGTAATACACCTAATACAGCAATCGATTCTTGATCATCTCTTTGCACAGGGTAGGCCAACCATGTTTCTTCACCTGTGTTTAAATTACGTTTAACTAATCCTGTTTTATCTTCAAATCTTGTTCCGTACACCATCCATTTACCATCCTTAGAAAGTACGGGTGTGAAAGCAGAACCATATCTTGAAGCAATGGTACGTGTGGTTCCTTTATCTCTATCATACACGCCAATACTATACTGAGGCAACATGGCATTGTAGTTCCAAGCACCCATTCTTGCAGAATAATAAATATATCTTCCATCTGCACTTACTGCAGGATCAATTGTTTTTAAATTTGCTGGTAAAGAAATTAAAGAAGTACCCGCGCCTCCATTTTTATGCATTAAATATAATTTTGTATTTCTTCTACCTTTGGTATACACTATATAATTACCATCGGGTGTATACACAGCGCCTGGAAAATTTTGATTTTGTTCTTCCGTTAAAGCAATGGTATCTTTTTTAGCAATATCGATATACCATAAATTTTCTGCACCGCCTCTATCTGAAATAAATAAAATTCTTTTACCATCTGGGCTATAGCTAGGATGATTGTCATAAGCCATTCCCTTGGTAATAGCTATTGCTTTACCGCCTTCTACGGGCATGCTATAAATATCTCCCATTAGATCAAACAAAATAATTTTTCCATCGGGGCTAATAGCTAAAGAGGTCCAAGTGCCTTCGCTTGTTTTCATAGTAATGGCGCGTGTTGCTTTTAAGGGCATACCTTTATAGCTTGTAAAATTAGTGCTGTCTTTTACAGCATTTGTTTTTGTTTGTGCATAGCTGTTGGTTAAACCAAACATCATTAAAAGCATCCAACTCAAAACGCAGGTAATTGTATATTTTCTCATTGGTAATTTTTTTGAAAGTTAGCTAAATAGGTGAAAAAATTGACTCCAAATTTGCCTTCCAATTGCCGTTTATCAATAAATGCTGTTTTTTATATAAAAACTAAGCAAAATGGGCCTAAAAATGGCCTATTTACGAATAGAATCGTAATTTTATAAATATGTTAAAAACCACTATGCTAAGGCTTCTTATTCTAAATGGCTTATTATTAATAAGTTATGTATCCATGGCTCAAAATATTCAAATTGAGGGTACAATTATGGATAGTGCCGCTAAAAGAGCCCTGCCTTACGCTACTATTTCTTTAGTACGCTCAAAGGACTCCTCTTTAGTCAGTTTTACTAGAAGTAATGATGATGGTTTTTTCACTATTAAAAATGTACCTGCTGGAAAATATTTGTTGTCTATTTCTTATGTAGGCTATCAACAACAATGGTTTGCCTTTAAAACAGGCACTACTTCTGTATTGAATCTCAATAATATTTATTTAGAAGATGCTAGTAAAATAACAACCGTCACCGTAACTGCACGCAGGCCTCCAGTAGTTATTAATGGCGACTCTATAGAATTCAATGCAGAAAATTTTAAAACACCACCCAATGCAGTGGTAGAAGATTTATTGAGAAAAATGCCAGGCATTGAAGTGGATAAGTCGGGTGGTATTACAGTGAACGGAAAAACGGTGACCAAGGTATTTGTGAATGGAAAAGAATTTTTTACAGGAGATCCTAAAATGGCCACTAAGAATTTACCCGCGGATGCCATTGATAAAATACAAGTGTATGATCGTAAATCGGATCAAGCCATGTTCACAGGTATTGATGATGGAACGGAAGAGACAGCGATAAATTTAAAAGTAAAAAAAGATAGAAACCAATCCAATTTTGGAAAATTAACAGGAGGCGCAGGCACACCTAGTAGGTTTGATGCACAAGGCAATTTGAATAGATTAAATAATGACGAACAATACTCATTAATTGGGACGGCTAATAACACCAATAGACAAGGCTTCTCTAACAGAGATATTACTAATTTCTCTGGTGGTGGTGGTGGAAGACCCGGTGGCGGCGGGGGCATGACGCTTTCTTTTGGCGGCGGCGGTGGAACCGACAACAATGCACAAGGGGTGGCTACCACGTTTTCTGGTGGCGGTAATTATTCTAATTTATTTAATAATAAGAAAACAAATTTCAATGCTAATTTTTCATTGAATGATGTGGAGCGTAATAATAATAGTAATTCATTTACACAAAATTTAACAGCTGGTAATTTATTTAACAGAAGCTCCAATTCAAGATCTGTTACTAGAAATCAACAACAAAGTTATGGTAGCACCATTGACCAAACAGTTTCAGAAACTTTTTCTTATAAGTTTACACCTAGTATAGGTAGGCAAAATGGGACTTCTGAGTCTTATGATACCACTGAAACTTTTTTACCAGATGCTTTTAAAACTAAAACCAATGCTACGCGCTCTGCTTCAACTAGTGTAACAGATGCAAGCAATGCAGCTAGTAATTTATTATTAAGAAAAAAGTTTGCCAAAAAGGGTCGTACCATTTCTTCTACCATTACCAATAGTTATAATGAGTCTAATGCCAAAGGAACTCAATTTACCGATCAATTCATTTACGGTAGTGGAGGCGTTTTATTAAAAGACTCTATCTTAGACCAACAAAATATTAGAAAAGGCAATACCCTTTCATATTCAGCTAATTTAGTATATACCGAGCCCTTGGGTAAAAAATCTTTACTTGAATTCAATACTTATTTAAGTCAAAGTATTGGCAAGACAAGTAGAAAGGTATATGATAAAAACACAGGTACGGATGCCTATGATCAGTTAAATACAAGGCTTACCAATGAATTTAATAGCGAGTATACCTATACTGGCGGAGGTTTAAATTTTAGAACCAATCAAAAAAAGTATAATTTCTCTACAGGTTTTAGTTTGCAAAATGCGAAATTAGTGGGAGAGAATATTAGTGCGAATACAAAATTGAATCAAAACTTTAAGGATATCTTGCCAACGGCTACGTATCAATATAATTTTTCTCAAACGAAGAACTTGAATATTAATTACCGTACTTCTACCAATCAGCCTTCTTTAACGCAGTTACAACCGGTATTGGATCAAAGTAATATTAATAGACAAACTATTGGTAATCCCGATTTGAAAAGAAGTTATGTACATAATTTAAATATGCGTTTCTTCTCTTCTAAAATTATATCAGGTCGCAATTTCTTTACTAACCTAAATGCCTCTACTACAAATAACTCTATTGTGAATTATGATAGTGTCTTACCCACTAGAGTTATTTTATCAAGGCCTGTGAATGTGAATGGTGCTTACCGTGTGAATGGTAGTGTGAACTATGGTTTTGGATTAAAGAAATTATATTCAAGAATGAATTTTGGAATAAATGGAGGCATGAGTAATAATATATCTTATGCAAACGCTTTATTAAATACCATTGTAACTAAATCATTAGGGCCCTCTGTATCTTATAACTTCCAATTGGATGAAGTTATTGATATCGATTTTTCTACTAGATATTCTTATAGCAAAACCAATAACGCCATTAACGCAGGTTTAAATACCAACTTTTTAACAAAGGTATTTAGTGCCGAGATGAATAATTACCTGCCTAAAAACTTTTTACTCAATCAAAGCTTTACCTATACCATTAATTCTGGAAGAGCAGCCGGGTTTAATACTTCTATCCCTATTTGGAATGCTAGCTTCTCTAAGTTTTTCATGAAGAATAAAAAAGCGGAATTAAGAGTGAGCGCCTTTGATTTATTGAATAAAAATGCAGGCATTAGCCGAAATGTATCGCAGAACCAAATCGTTGACCAACAGTACAATGTAATTAACCAGTACTTCTTAGTAAGCTTCATCTATAGTTTACAAAAGTCGGGTTTAGGCGGCGGCGGTCCTAGAAATGTGATGATTCGTATGAATTAATTATCTTTAGTAAAATTCAATTTTTAAAATAAACAATATGCGTAAAATATTCTTAGCACTTACAGTAATGCTAGTATCCATTACAAGTTCTTTTGCTCAAGTAAAAGAAGGCAAGCTCATTTTTGAAAGAAAAGTGAACATGCATAAAATGATTACTGATCCTGAAATGAGGGCTCGTATTCCTGAGTTTAGAACAGATAAGTTTGAACTTTTATTTAACGAGCAAGCAAGTATGTTTAAAACCATACCAGAAGAAGAAGCGCCAGACCCATTTGCGAATAGCGGCGGTGGTGGTGGAGGTGGTGCTCGTTTTGCTTTTAGAATGCCTGAAACAGCTACCTATACAGATATTCCTAATCAAATGCAGTATGAGTCTCGTTCCTTATTCGAGAAAGAATTTTTAATTGTAGATTCTTTAAAGCCTAATAACTGGAAATTATCAGAAGAAACGAAAACCATTGCAAAGTTTGTTTGTAAAAAAGCAACTACAATGATTGTCCCACAACAAATGAATATGCGTTTTGGTGGTGGAAGAAATAGAAATAACCAAGATACAACAGCACCTGTAAAACCAAAAGAAATTGAATTAGTGGTTTGGTATACAGAATCTATTGCTGTATCTGTTGGTCCTGACGCTTATGCGGGACTGCCAGGCGCTATCTTAGAAGTAGATAGTGATAATGGCGGTAATGTTATTACTGCGACTGAGTTTACAGCTAAATACGCTGCCAAAGAATTAAAGCAACCTACTAAAGGAGATAAAATGAATCGTGCGCAATTTGCACAGAGCATGAAAAAAATTATGGAAGACATGCAAAGAGGCGGTGGAATGGGAGGTATGAGAATGAGAATTAATCAATAATTTTTTCTTATTTTATTATATACCATTTCCAACCAATGGTAATGGCCCTGGGTTCTCCTAAATAATAAGAGTAGGCGCTGCTTCCTTTCACACTAAAGTTTTTGGTAGCCATGGTCGAATAATAAGTATTGGTAAGGTTTAAAACATTCAACCAAATTTCCGATTTCTTGAATTGAAGTCCGAACCTGGCATTTAATAAATTAAAACCAGGGTAACGAGTGGCATTGGTTTCATCCATATAATAAGCCGATTGGTGTATCCATTCAAGCGAACTGCGTATTAGTTTAGTAGGCTTCCAGTTAAAAGATAAATTATTGAATAAGTTGGGCGCGGCATTCATTTCTTTACCACTTACATCTACGCCTTTAATACTGGTATTTAAATATTTATGTCGAGTATTAGAACCATTAAGGCTAATTTCCATAGAAGGTGCTAATTGATAGCGTACCTGATATTCAATACCCATATGGCTTGTAGCACCCGAGTTTTGATTTAAGTTTACGCCATCTGTTTGTCTTACTGAAATAATTTCGTTCTTACCTTGTAAAGAATAAATAGAAACTTCAGCGCTTATTTTTTTATTTTGATACCAACCGCCTAATTCCATATTGGAAAAATTCTGAGGTAATAAATAAGGCACTCTAATGGCATTGTATATCTCGGTTATTTGAGGAGGCACAAAACCTTTGCTATAATTTAAATAACCACCCCATTGCCTTTGGTTATAAGTAAGCCCTAATTTTGGCGTGAACTGTGTAAAATTATTTTTGGCAGAAGGCGTTCCAATAGGAAGTAGGTTGTTAAAAAGGTATTCAAAATTATCGTAGCGCATGGTCATGTTCAAGCGAATAGCTTTATTCAAATTGGCGATATAATTAAAGTAAATAGCTTTATTACTAATTTGGGTATTGTAATTGGTAATAAGTGAATCCCTACTAGGGTAAGTATATTTTGTGAATTTGCCAATGCTGGTATCTTTTACAATATCTATATAGTGCGCAATTAAATTTTGATTGGTGATATCCCAGTAACCACCCAACATTATTTTACTACTTAGCACTGGAATGCTCCATACATTTTGAAGGTCTAGTACATAGGCATCAAAATGGTTACTATTTACCTGGCCTTTAAATTTTGTGGCGTTAGCAGTTGAGGCTATTAAATAGGCAGGATTTTGGTCCATGGTATTGTTTCGATACATGAAATTGAAGGTCGTATTTGAATGCGTATTCCAGTTATAGTCTAGGTTTTGTCGAAACCTTAAGGCATCAATTTTTCTAAAGGTGAAGCTTTGCTGTGATCCAAAATTTTTCTGAAAAAATTTAATACTATCTAAGGAGCCTGTCATTTGAGTATAGTAATTAATATATTGAAGGTTTTGGTATCCCTTTAATTTATTGCTTACCCTAAAATTTCTTTTTACACTCAAGGCTTTTTTATTAAAATCGCTGTACTCGGTAATTCCATTTTTTTGATCCGTCCAAGCACCACTAATTATCCAGCCACCTGTTTTGGTGGGAGCGCCCCAACTCAAATCTAATTTTTTAAAACCTGTATTAGTTATTTGAGTACTTATAAAAGCATTGACTTTACTAGGAACGGGGGTAGTTAATATATTCACCACGCCTCCGATGGCTTCAGCACCATAGAGGGCCGAGGCAGGGCCTTTAATAATTTCAATACTATGAATATTACTGCTATTCATTTCAATAAGGGCGTTGCTGCTAAATAAGCCACTGGTTCTAATGGGCATGCCATCTTCTAAATATAAATAAAGACCCTTTAAGGAAATAGGTTGTCTAATGGACATCATATGTTGTTCATTACCAATGCTGGGCATATAGACACCACTTACTTTATTCAATAGAAAATCAATTCTTTGTGCTTTCGCTTCATCAACAGTTTTTGGAGATAGTATGGAAATGGCTACAGGCGATTCTATTCTTTTTTCTTTCAACTTATTGGCAGATACCACAATAGTGGTCAATTGGGTATAGCTTGTATCTTGTCCAGATGCAGTGGCCACACCAAAAACTAAAATTCCCAACATAAATTTTCTTAAAAAAACCATATTTGCAAATTTAGTAGTTAATTTAGTTATTCAGTTTTTCGTTGAACCTATTTTATCATAATTCAAATTTATCCGATGCGTAAAATCCTATTCCTACTCACATTACATTTATTGGTAGGAGCCCCTTTTATAACTGCTACTGCCCAAGTCAAAACGGTACGAGCGCAAGCAAGTATTGTCAATGAATTATTAGCAGATCGTTTTAATAATTTACTACCCACTTTAATGGATCGTGCCAATATGGATTGTTGGGTAATCATAACAAGAGAGTATAATGAAGACCCTATTTTAAGAACTATGCTACCAGCGGAGTGGATAGCAGCGCGTCGTAGAACTATGCTAGTGTTTTATAGAAACAAGGAAAAAAATACTACTGAAAAGTTTGCAATAGCTAGGTATGCAGTGGGTACAGAAATTGCTGCCGCTTGGGATGTAGCCGCCTTTCCTAATCAATGGGATGCCTTGACTAATTTATTAAGAAAGCTTAACCCAAATAAAATTGGCATTAATACTTCTACCGATTATGGACATGCCGATGGTTTAGATCATACAGAATATGTAGAATTCATGCAAAGCTTAAGTGCAACTGAGCAAGCAAAAATAGTTTCAGCAGAACCTTTAGGGGTGAGTTGGTTAGAAACTAGAACAGAAAAAGAAATGCAATTGTATCCAAGCTTATTAAAAATTACGCATGCTATTATTAAGGAAGGTTTTAGTAATAAAGTGATAAAGCCTAATGTAACTACAACGCAGGACTTAGTTTGGTGGTTTAGACAAAAATTAAGCGACAATGGCCTTATAACATGGTTTCATCCTTCCATAGAAATTCAAAGAAGAGTAAGTAATGAAAAAGATGATGTGATTAGACCAGGCGATTTTTTACATGTAGATTTTGGCATTACTTATTTAAGATTAAATTCAGATGTACAAGAGCATGCCTATGTTTTACTGCCTACAGAAAAAGAAGTACCTGCTGCATTGCAAACTGCTTTTACAAAGACCAATCAATTACAAGATTTTCTAACCAATGAATTTGCGCTAGGCAAATCGGGTAATGAAATTTTAAAGCAAGCATTAACAAATGCCAAGGCTGCAGGTATTAACCCAAGTATATACACACATCCCATTGGATTTCATGGCCACGCAGCGGGCACTACTATTGGCATGTGGGATTTCCAAAATGGTGTTCCTGGTTCTGGTGATTATACTATGAAGGCCAATACCTGTTATTCTATTGAATTAAATGCTACACATATATTAGTAGGTTGGAATAAGCCAGTGAAAGTAGCCTTAGAACAGAACGGTTATTTTAATGGAACTAGTTTTGAATATATCGGTGGAAGACAAACTAAAATTCATGCTATACAATCGAAGTATTTTTAAAAAATATAAAAATTATTATTACTGATTCTAATTATAAAAAAGCCCTCCTAAATTCAGAGGGCTTTTTTATAAGACTAGTAAGAGTAACTTAATTATTTAGTGAAATAATGAACAATAAAATATGTAAGAGCAGCTAATACGCCACTGACAGGAATGGTTAAAACCCATGCCCATAAAAGGGTAGTAGTTACGCCCCATCTTACGGCACTTAAACGTTTAGTAGCACCTACGCCTATTATGGATCCTGTAATGGTATGTGTAGTTGAAACGGGTATACCCATTTGTCCGGTAAAAAATAAAGTAAATGCACCCGCTGTTTCAGCAGCTACTCCTTCAAGTGGTGTTACCTTGGTAATTTTAGATCCCATTGTTTTTATAATTTTCCACCCACCACTCATGGTACCTAAGCCAATGGCTAAATAACAAGCAACTGGAACCCAATCTGGTAATTGACTAAAATCTTGCATACTTCCGTTGGCAATTAAAGCAGCGCCAATAATACCCATTACTTTTTGTGCATCATTACCACCGTGCCCAATACTGAAGGCAGCAGAGCTAAACAACTGTAGTTTTTTAAACATATAGGCTACTGAGTGAGCTGTAGGTGTTTTTATTTTCTCTACATACACATAGATAATCATAAATAAAATGGAAGCTCCAATAATACCGAATACAATAACTGTATTATCTGCCTTGTCAATTTCACCTGCAAATATTTTTTCAATATTAAATTTGTTAATTTTTACTTTAACTTTATCCAAGTTTTTATCTGCAATTGGGTAAATGCTATTCACAACAACTAATGCTGAGTCTAATGATATGTTCCCTTCTAAATATAATTTTAAAGGCTCTTTATATTCTTCTGTTTTTACTTTTGCTATAGCATATTCTTCTCTAGCTTCTTCATTTTCTGGTGCTTTTGCTTCAAGCACTAAAAAATTGTTTGCGTTTCTTACTGCATCTTTTAATTTACTAACCGCTGCAGTTTTTAACCAGCCACTATCTTTAGCCGTTGCTGCAATTTTATCAGCATAAGATTTATCAAAATCAGATAAGTAAGGAACTAAATGATTATAATAAGTATTTGCCTTTTCTAATTTGCCTTCATTTAATTGAAGAGCAGCTAATAAGCTAGTATCGCCTTGCTTAGTTACAAGGTTACCTTGAATGGTAGCAATTTCTTTTTGGTATTTATCAATGCTATAAAACTTTTGAATGTTTTCTTTAATTTTAGTGTCTTCAAATTTATCAAACATTAGTACTGTAACTAAAGTAGCAATGGATATAATGGCTAGACGCCACCATACATTCCGCATAATAGTAACTACTGTAATAAATATGGATATCACAATTCCAATAATAGGTGCTAGAAAAATAAACAATATAGTTTTAGTAATTGTATCGCTATCAACAATTTTAGCCCAAGAATAATCAATGCCTTTGATCATTAAAGCATGTGCAATAGCGGCTCCTGCAAAGCCTCCTATAAGGGTATGTGAAGAAGAAGAAGGTATACCATACCACCAAGTAAGTAAGTTCCAGAATATGGCTGCTATTAAGCCTGAGAAAATTACGGGTAATGTAATAAAGTCTTTGTAGACCGTTTTGCTTATAGAGTTGGCTACAGCATGGTCCTTGAAAATCCAGAAGGCAACAGAATTAAATAAGGCTGCCCACAATACTGCTTGAAACGGTGTCAACACCTTTGTGGAAACCACAGTGGCAATAGAATTGGCTGCATCATGGAATCCATTGATATAGTCAAATATTAGCGCAAGGGCTATAATGATAATTAATAAAGTCATCTTGAATAAATTAAGCGTACTTGATAATAATAGATTCGATTACATTGGAAACATCTTCAATTTTATCTGTTGCAATTTCAAGTACTTGGTATATTTCTCTTTTCTTAATTACTTCTTTAAAATCGTTTTCTTGTTCAAATAATTTTTCGATACTCATATCAAAAATATCATCTGCCTGATTTTCGATACTGTTTACTTTAATCATGGCTTCTGTCATTTCCTTAATATTCTTCATATTACGTAAGCCCAATACTGCCTTCTTTGTTTCCTGTGTTCCTTGTAAGATTAATTCAGCCAATTTATGAATACCTGTATCGTTAGGGTTTACTTTATAAAAATTAATCTTTTTTGCAGAAGCATAAATATAGTCTGCAATATCATCTAATGAAGAGGCTAAATAGTGAATGTCTTCTCTATCAAATGGAGTAATAAAATTTCTACCTAATTCGGTAAATATAGAATGCGTTAAATCGTCGTTCTTGTGTTCTAGGTTTTCAATCTGTGCTAATATATTAGCTCTCACATCTGCATCTGGCTCGTTTACCATTTCTTTTAATTTCATGCCCATTTCGTAAACATGTTCAGCAACTTCTTCGAATAATTGAAAGAAAACCCTATCCTTAGGTAAGAAAATTTTCATGATTGAATTGAAGTCCATAATTAAGCTTTTTATAGGTTTGAATAATGCTTCACAAAAGTCTCATTTTTAGCCCAAAAGGGTTTCAGGCCTATATTACCAAATTGTTACCAAATCCATTAGAGGGGGGTTTTAAACCGATCATAAAAAAAGGGAGTCGTTTTCACGGCTCCCTTATAAAATGCATAGCTTTCCCCCAAAAGCTCTTCAAAAGAACTCCATTTGAAGAAATATAATATCCAATTGAGTTACCTATTAAGTTTCGTAATAGGTTATTTCCTATATTTAGGGCAATAAAGAAATTTATAGAATAAGTTATTTACCTAATTTAAAATTGATAATCAATGAAATACGTAAAATCTATCATATTCACAATTTTTTTATATTTTCTTATTGTTTTAAGGGCTAATGCCGCTATCATTCAGCTCCCAGAACTGTTTACAATAACTAATAATCCATTTTTAGATAAGATAACCAGTATAAATGACCTAGAATGCAAGGTTTTTCTATCTAAGCAAAATGAAATGATTCCTATTGAGGGGACCATTTTTAAGATGAATGGACAGGAGCTGATAAAGACTAAAGAGAGTCTTTACTTATTTATATCGCAAACAGGGGTTATTTATCAATTAGAGGGAAAGGTAGATTCTACCTATTCTTTTCGTAGAATTGACGCCACTATTAACATTAATTACAATATAGCGAGTAACAATTTTGTTTGGGATAAACATATTTATAGTTATGGTGGCTATGGTTTTTGGAAATTAAATGGTCATTTGAGGGCTTTTAATTTTTTAGACAGGGAATGGGATATTGCACCTACTAATAATGAAATCATATCCAATGGGCATAATTGGTTTTCCAAAAAAGAAGGTAGAGTATATGTACCCTTTCAGTCCATTATCAATGCAGGCATTGTGGGCCCTGAAAGTATATCAGGAAAAAAAAACTATGATAGCTATTACTTAGACCTTGCTTCTAAAAAATGGGTAAAATTAGGAACGATGCATGCGAGCGCCAAAAAATTGGTAGAAGAATCTAGCATAACAAATTCATTTTTTGCAATTGACAGCGGGTACATTTATTTACATCAGGATGAAGCTTACTATTTTAATTTCATTTCTAATAAAATATACAAATCTAAAAATTCAGAACTGAATCAGTTTTTTATAAGAAGGGCGAATAGTAAAGATATTTTTTTATACAAAGACTCTCTTTTTAGTTTTAGTCCAGAGAGTCAATCTTATTCTACAAAAAAATTGTTATCCGCGTCATTCGAACTATTGAATTTTCCTATTTGGGGGCTTGATAATAATTATTTTTATGTCATTGCCTTCGTTATTTTTATATTGACAGCATTTGGTTTTTCTATTTGGCTATTTAATAGAAGCGTTGATAAAAAACTAAAGCATTCGCATCTTAAAATATTGAAATCAAAATCGACCAATCAGGCCTTTGTGGGCACGGAGGTGGCTTTAATTTCTTTATTACTAAGAAGCTCTAAAAAAGGCATGAATGTTGAAATTAATGAAATTAATCATGTGTTGGGTATTAAGGATAAAAATGTGGGGCTACAGAAAAAAGTGAGAAGTGATATGATTAACGCTATTAACGAAAAGTACCAATTTGTTACACAATCTGAATTACAGCTTATAAGTAGTGTGCGCAAGGAAGACGATAAAAGATTTTACGAATACTTTATATCGGCTACTGAAATAAAATCTATTGAGCGAATTTTAGAGCAAAATTGATTTGTCATAAAATTGTAAAATTATATGGTCCTTAGACTAAGTTTTATCTTGAATATAGGTATCTGTGTATTCAAAGTTCGAACTTTGCGGCTTCATGTGTAAGAAGCCGTTAATATTATTATTTTTTATTATTCCTCAATGCTTATGGAGCCAAGCCCAGTTTGTAAAAGATACCTTATTTACAAATGGCGACAGTGTGGTGGTTTCAGCTACAAGATCGGAGCGTAAATTGAGTAATTTGACTGTTCCCGTTACACTTATTAATGCCCAAACTATTCAACAAACTGGCTCTATTCGATTAACCGACATACTCAAAGAACAAACCGGCTTAACCATGACAAGTGGTTTTGGTGCCGGTATACAATTGCAAGGGTTAAACCCCGACTACACTATTATTTTAATAAATGGAGAACCTCTAGTAGGAAGAACTGCTGGTGTACTTGATTTAAATAGAATTGCACTAGGTAATATTAAAAAAATTGAAATTGTGAAAGGGCCTTCTTCTAGCTTATATGGAAGTGAGGCCATGGCGGGAGTAATTAATATCATTACAGATGCTTCCAACAAGGTACCCTTAGAAGCTTCACTAAGAATGGGTACCTATAATACCAAGGATATCAATTTAAACAGTGGGCTTCGTTCAAAATCTATTTTTTACCAAGGTTTTTATAATTACTATGCCACCGACGGGTATAGCATAAGACCCAATAGTAATAATAGAATTACTACACCTATTAATAGGCTAACTACTAGCCAACAAATTAAATTAAATATTAACGACCGTACTAGTATTTTATTCAACGCAAGACTTACCGATGAAACTATAAAAAGTAATATAGCCGTTTCAAATGGAGGGGTTACTATAAACTCCAATGGGAAGGAACACAATACCGATGCCAATTTGAGCGCTACTTTGAATTACCGTTTTACGCCTAATTTAAAAACAAGTTTTCGTAGTTATCTAACCAACTATATTTCAAAACAAGATTTATTAACTATTTCAGGGGCGCCTTATAACGATCTTTTAAATCATTTATTTAAAAGAGTAGAAAATCAAACCGACTGGGCAGTGGGTAAAAACTTAAATGGAATTTTTGGAATGGGCGCTGTTTGGGAAGGTGTAAAGAGTAGCAGATATGATAGTGAAAAATTAAGAAAAGAAAATGCTGTTCAGTATGGTTTTACACAGTGGGAATGGACAGCTTCCGATAAATTTATTATCATTGGTGGTATAAGATTTGATAAAAATGCAACCTACGCTTCGGCTTGGAGTCCAAAACTTTCAATGCTATATAAATTGAATGCTTCTCATAAAATTAGATTAAGTATTGGGCAAGGGTTTAAAGCCCCCGATTTTAGACAACTATACTTAAACTTTACCAATGCGGCGGCAGGTAATTATAGTGTATTTGGTTCGGCGCAAGCTCAAAAAGTAATTGGTCAATTAAATAGCTTAGGGCAAATAGGTGTCTTATATAATAATTATTATTTATTAAAAGACTTAGAACCAGAATCCTCTAATGGCATGCACCTTTCTTGGGAATGGACGCCTACTAGCAAGACATTTATTAACACGCAACTATTTAGAAACGACATTACCAATTTAATTGAAGTGCAACAAGTGGGCACTTATTTCAGCGGCGCACAAATATTTAGTTATTTAAATATTGGAAGGGCCTTTACACAAGGCTTGGAGTTAGAGTTTAAACAAAATATAAATAATCATTTGGTTTTTAGTGGTGGCTATCAATATTTAATCACTGGCGACAAAGACCAGATAGCTGAAATTAAAGCCGGCACAGTATATACTAGAAATGCTAGTAATATGAGTACTAGATTAACTATGTCGGATTATGCAGGCCTTCCCAATGTAAGTAAACATAAAGCACAATTAAAAATTAATTATACCAACCAGAAGGGGGTGTTTGCAAATGCAAGAATTATTTATAGAAGTAAATGGGCTGTCAATAATACCAACGGTAACGAAGTATACGACAATGGAGATGATTTTGCACAAAGCTATTTTTCATTGCACAGTTCAATTGGAAAAGAATATCAAAATGGCCTCACAGTTCAACTGGGTGCTGATAATATCAACAATTATATCGATGCTATTCATTTACCCAACCTAGCAGGCAGAACTTATTTCATAAACCTTAAATATCAAATTAAATATAAATCTCAAAAATAAATAAACCATGAAAAAGCAATTTTTAAAAATCACATTTGTATTAGTAGCAGCAATACAAATAGTAGCATGTTCAAAATCAGAAACTATTACTGTGCCTGTAGTTACTGTAAGTACAAAAGTAGTTAAGGATTTAATCGCAGATACTGTACTTGGTATTGCCTCTAACGGAATGCCCTATAGTGCTGGAAAGTATACATTTTACAGTTTAGAAAATAATGCCATTGTTCCTAGTATCGATAGCGCAAGCGCCAAATGGGATTTAGCTTTTATGTCTACTAGAATTATAACCAATGGTGGTACAAGTGGTCCTGCTTTAGGCGGCGCCTTTATTTACACTGGCTTATTCGATGATTTAAAAACTATTTCCGCCGATTCTATTTTTAAAACAGACAATGCGCCTACTTATGCTGTTACAACTGGAAGTGGTAAGGGATGGTATACCTATGATCAATTAACAAGTTTAATTAACCCATTAGCAGGAAGGGTATTAGTCATTAGAACAGCATCTGGTAAATACGCAAAACTAGAAATTACTTCTTATTATAAAGGAGGCGTGACATTACCTGTTTCTGCATCTGATGTAGAAAAATTAACCAAGCAACGCTACTATAATTTTAGATATACTTATCAATCAAACGGATCTAAAGTATTTTAAATAAATAGTAAATAAAATTTTCTTTCTCCCAAAGTGCTCCCCATAAGCAGTCTATTTTTTTAGACTGTGGGGAGTTTTTTTATGCTAGTTTAAATATTTAGCGTTCTAATTTAAAATTAGCATCGGTAGCTGGACGCTTCGCTAAGTTGGCTACTTTCCAACCACTGCGGTACATCCAGTCGGCCATTTTCTTTAGCTTAGGGTAGTTAATATTTTCTGCATTATCAAGTGGTGTATGATAATCTTCATGTAATAAGGTAGTATACATCACAGCAGGAATGCCTAATCTTGCATAAGGCAGATGGTCGCTTCTAAAATACCAGCCTTCTACATGGGTTACTTTATCGTAGGTGGTATCTAATTTAAACTTAGGCCCTTCATTATTGGCAGCTAAAATAAGGTTCACTAATTCAGTTGAATTTTTATGCGGAGATTGCATACCTAAAAAGGCAGCGCTATCTATATGATTTCTACCAATCATATCACCATTTAATACGGTAACTATATTTTTAATAGGTACAGTAGGATGCTGCACATAATATCTTGAACCTAATAAACCTCTTTCTTCAGCGCCATGAATCACAAATAAAATAGAACGCTTCGCTGGGTTTTTCATAAAGGCTCTTGCATTAGCAAGCATAGCCACATCTACACTTGCATTATCATCTGCGCCATAATAAGTAGAATCATTATTTTGTGCATTTCTAATACCATGTGCATCTTGATGACCACTGTATAAAACATATTCTTCTTTTAACTTAGGATCGGTGCCATTTATTTTTCCAATAATATTTACAGAAGGGTAACTGTATTTATCTACTAGAATATTGGCATTCATAAAGGCAGTATTATTTTGCAAATCTGCTTTTACATTCGCATGCATCCATAAAATAGGCACAGTAGTAGTAAGCGTTACATTGGCACCACCATCAATATCATAAGTGCCTCTTTTAAAATTTTCTGCAGCGTCGTCCCAAGCTTTTTCCGCAATATCATCTGCAATAATAATAACGGCGGAAGCACCTTTTCTTATAAGTGGCATAGCATATTTAGTTTGCACACTCCTGCTATAGCGCCAAGTAGGCAAAGAAACATTGGTATTAATTCCTAGAGCAGAAGCTTCAATAGCCACTACTTTATTTTTAATATCTAATTTTAAAGTATCTATGTCTGCAGCATTACCTAAATACACAATAGGCGCCACTATGGTAGCATTCGCCATTTGTGCCACAGCCACTTCATTCCATAGCTTTGCAGTTTTATTATTAATTTTTATCACCGACTTATCTGAAATATGATTGCGCCATAAATTAAAGAACTGTAAATAAGTACCATCGTCGCCTGCAGGTAACAAACCAATACTTCTATATTTTTCAACCAACCACATAGATGCTTTTAATTCATCTAAAGTACCAGCCGATCTTCCATTAAAATGTGCATCGGTAAGGGTGTATAAATCTTTTTTTAATTCGCTTTCTTTAATGTATTTCAAACCTGGAGGGGGTGCGTTTTGAGCCAATAAAGAACTGCTTATAAATACTATAAGAAAACAGTTCATTGTGAATACTAGAATATTTGTTTGATTTTTTTTCATTAGATTATTTTTATAAAATTAAATTATTTTTTTGCTTTAAAGCTCCATGTAAAATTAAACTCAGCAACCACTTCGCCTTTTGAATTCGTGCCCACCGTCTTACAAATTACTGTTTTTCCTTCACCCGTAGCAATTGTTTCATTAATGGCTGCTTGAATAGCTAAGCCATCTTCACAGCTAAATAAAATAGTACCTGTTGCTTTTTTTAAAAAATTGGCCTGCGTACTAACTACTAGCATACTTATTTTAGGCACTCTTTGATAAACTTGAGCAAAGGCTAACATGCCACAAGTCATTTCTGCTGCCATGGCTTCCACCGCAAAATAAATAGATTGAAAGGGGTTTTGACTAAACCAAGAGTAGCGAATACGCACCACACATTTATTTGCATCAAAATGTTGAATTCTTAAACCCGCAAAAAAAGCGGCTGGTAATTTTTGAAATAAAAAAAATCCGAAGGAAATAGGGTTGGTAATTAAACGACTGAATTTACTAAAGGCTGGGTTCATAGTGTATATGCTTGTGCTATAAAATTAAGGATATCTTAGATGAAAGGGCTTCTGATTTATAAAATTTATAACTAAGAAAGATGATTAAACTTGGTTTGGCCTAGAACTGTAGCTTTGGTATTGAAAAAAAGGCAGTCTCAATGGGTGCCTTTATAAGTTTATAGCCTAATTTTAAGACCAAAACCAATTACTATGACTCAAGGATTGCAAAGCTATGATTACATTGTTTTTATACTCTACTTTTTAATAATTGCCAGCTATGGATTTTGGATCTATAAACGCAAACAATCGGCCACAGCTAATTCCACCGATTTCTTTTTAGCAGAAGGTCAATTAACCTGGTGGGCTATTGGAGCAAGTTTAATTGCCTCTAATATTTCAGCAGAACAATTTATTGGCATGAGTGGGAATGGTTTTAGATTAGGTATCGCTATTTCTGCTTATGAGTGGATAGCAGCCGTTTCATTAGTAGTGGTGGGTGTATTTTTTATGCCGGTGTATTTGAAAAACAGAATTTACACCATGCCACAGTTTTTAAAAACAAGGTATAACGAAACAGTGGCCATGATCATGGCTATCTTTTGGTTGTTCTTATACATATTTGTAAACCTTACTTCCATTTTATATTTAGGAGCTATTGCTATTAATAATTTAACTGGTGGCGCGCATTTTCATTTAATTATGATAGGCCTTGCGCTATTTGCCTTGTTCATTACTCTAGGAGGTATGAAAGTAATTGGCTACACCGATGTCATACAAGTATTAGTATTAACGGTGGGAGGACTTATCACTTCTTATATAGCATTAACAGTAGTAGGTGAAAAGTTTGGCTATGGTAATAATGCCATTGCAGGATTTAATCATTTATTAAAAGCAGCACCCGATCATTTTAATATGATATTTGATAAGCCAGGTGCAGGTGCTACACAAAAACAAATTGACGATTATTCAAGCTTACCAGGACTTGCTATGATGGCAGCCGGTATGTGGGTAGCGAATTTAAATTATTGGGGATGTAATCAATACATTACACAAAGAGCCTTAGGCGCCGATTTAAAAACAGCAAGAACTGGAATTTTCTTTGCAGCCTTTTTAAAATTATTAATGCCTGTTCTAGTGGTGCTTCCAGGTATTGCAGCATATGTTTTATATCAAAATGGAGGCTTGCAACAAGAAATGTTAAGTAATGGTAGTTTGAATCAGGATAATGCTTATTCTTCTGTAGTAGGGTTTTTACCTGTTGGGCTGAAAGGCTTGTCCATGGCCGCTTTAACAGCAGCTATTGTAGCTTCTTTAGCAGGCAAAGCTAATAGCATATCCACTATTTATTCTTTAGATATTTATAAAAAATATATTAATAGAGAGGCTTCTGATACTAAAATTGTAAACACAGGACGCATTATAATTATTATCTCTTTAATCATTGCAATAATAATTAACTGGAACGATACATTAGGTATTGGTGGAAAAGGTGGCTTTGAATTTATTCAAAAATATACAGGTTATATTTCACCTGCTATCTTCCCTGTTTTCTTATTAGGTTTCTTCTGGAAAAAAGCAACTTCAAAAGCAGCTATCACTGGAATTATTATTGGAGTGGTATTGTCTATTGTATTTGATAAGTTTATAGTGGGCCTCGCTGGCAATGAAACTATTTTATATACTGCTTATTCTAATGGACATGGTGGTTTTGAAATTCCTTATTTAATTCAAATGGGATTAGTATTTGCCTTTACCATGATTACCATTGTACTTGTAAGTTTATTGGATAAGGCTGGTCAAAAACATGAAAACGATTTAATAGAAGACAACACTAAATATAAATTGACCAATGCCAATTTAGCAATGATTATTATTGTACTTGGATTAGTAGCTGCTATGTATATTCGTTTTTGGTAAATAATAATTTAATTAAAATGAGAACAAAATTTCTAAGCGTTTTTTCTTTCCTACTGCTTGTAATAATAACAATATCATTATTTGCACAAGAAAAAAATACAGCTAATCAAAACACCCAATTAATTACCAATGTCCAATTAATAGATGGTACGGGTAAGCCTGCTTATAAAGCGTCGGTAAGAATACAGGGAAAGAAAATTATTCAAGTAGGGCAGTTAAAAGCTGGTACAAATGAGCAGGTCATTAATGGCAAAGGACTAGTCTTAGCCCCTGGTTTTATTGATTCTCATAGTCATCATTTTGGAGACTTGGATGATCATCCCGAGGCTATTCCAACCAATAGCCAAGGCATTACCACTATTATTATAGGTCAGGATGGGGGAAGTTATGCAATGGATACTTTAACCAAAATGTTTAAAGACCAATCCATGGCAGTGAATGTAGGAACCTATACAGGACAGGCAAGTTTAAGAGAAGAAGTGATGGGAGAGAATGATGTGTATAGAGAAGCTAGCCAAGCAGAGATAGATAAAATGAAAATTATTTTACAAAAAGAATTAGAGAAAGGTTCATTGGGTTTATCCACAGGGCTTGAATATGAGCAAGCCATTTTTTCAAGTAAAGATGAAGTAATACAACTTGCAAAAGTAACGGCGGCTGCTGAGGCAAGATATATGAGTCATATAAGAAGTGAAGATATTAAATTTCAAGAAGCCATTGATGAAATAATTGAAATTGGAAGGGTGACTAAAATGCCGGTACAAATTTCACATATTAAAATTGCCCTAAAAGACGATTGGGAAACTTCTAAGGCCTTAATTGCAAAATTAGAAAAAGCAAGAGCTGCTGGAATTAATATTACTGCCGATATATATCCTTATACTTATTGGAACTCTACATTGAGGGTTTTATTTCCTACCAGAGATTACACCAATCCGGTGAGCGCAGAGTTTGCAGTGAACCATACATTTGATGCGAATGAATCTTATTTAGTAAAGTATGCGCCCGTAGAAGCCTATAGAGGTAAGACCCTTGCAGCTATTGCTGCTATGAGAAATGAAAAGCCATCTGTTAGTTTAATGGCATTAATAGCTATTGCTTCTGATTTTAAAGAAAAGAACCCCAATTTTAAAGGAACGGTAGAAGCCATTGCAGCAAAGTCAATGATTGAAAAAGATATTGCTAATTTAATGGCATGGCCTTATACGAATATATGTTCCGATGGCAGTGCTAGCGGCCATCCTAGAGGTCATGGTGCTTTTACTAGAGTATTGAGTAAGTATGTTAGAGAAGATAAAATCATTTCATTAGAAAATGCTATTCATAAAATGACAGGGTTAACAGCAAAACATTTAGGCATAACAGACCGTGGTATTATTGCAGCAGGTAATTATGCCGACTTAGTTTTATTAAACCCAGCTACCGTGAAGGACAATTCAACTATTCAAAATGGCACGGCTTTGTCAACAGGTATTGAAATGGTATGGATTAATGGACAACTTAGTTATCAAAATAAAAAAGCTACAGGTAACTACCCAGGGGTGCTTATCAAAAGAAAATAAATTTCAAAAGAAAATAAATTTTAAATTAAAAGAAAGGTTAGCATGATGAACAATGCAATTATATTAACGAATGGTTTATTAAAAGCACTAGATGCCAAAACTGCTCACGGACTTATAAGAGGTACAGAACGCTTTACCATTAAAGGTGTGGTAGACTGTGCAAATACTGCAGGACAGGATGCTGGAACTATATTAGATGGTAAAAATAGAAATATTCCGGTATTTGAAAATTTACAAGAGGCTATAAAGTCACTTACCAATATTCAATTTTTAGTTATAGGAGTGGCAACTGTGGGAGGAAAATTACCTGCTAATATGTTAACCACTATTGTTGAAGCCATTCATGCAGGATTATCTATTGTGAATGGTTTACATGAATATTTAAATGAGAAGCCAGAGATAGTAGCTCTTGCCAAAGAAAAAGGAGTACAATTAATTGATGTAAGAAAACCTAAAACTAGAGAGCAACTTAGTTTTTGGACAGGAGATATCTATAAAGTAACCGCACCCATCATAGCTGTTATAGGTATGGACTGCGCCATGGGTAAAAGAACCACTGCTAGAATGTTAAGACAGGCCTGCGAAGCAGATGGACTAAAGGCTGAAATGATTTATACAGGACAAACCGGTTGGTTACAAGGCGGTAAATATGGCTTTATTTTTGATTCAACTTTAAATGATTTTGTTTCTGGCGAATTAGAAAATGCTATTGTTACTTGTTGGAAAGAAACGGCCCCCGATTTTATTTTCTTAGAAGGGCAATCTTCTTTAAGAAACCCAAGCGGTCCTTGTGGCATTGAGTTATTAATATCTGGAAATGCTGAACATGTAATATTATTATTCGCCCCTAAGCGTAAATATTTTGACCACGATGAAAACTGGGGATCTATTCCTAGCGTTGAATCAGAAATTGAGATTATAGAAAAACTAGGTTCAAAAGTAATAGCGCTAGGTATTCATACTGAAGACTGTTCTACCGAAGAAGCCTTTGCCTTCCAAAAACAATATGAGCAAAAATTAAATATTCCTGTTCTATTACCGATACAAGAAGGAGTAGATAAAATATTACCTACTTTAAAAAACTTAAAAAAATAAGTATCAAAAAATAATTAGTATCCAATGAAAATAGTTGCCGTAAGATCTTATCTAAAAAATATGGCTTTGACCAAGCCTTATACCATTGCCTATAGTACTTTCTCCGATGTAAGTTTAGCTTTTTTTGAAGTGGAGTTAGCCAATGGTATGGTGGGCTATGGTTGTGGAAGCCCAGCGGGAGAAGTAGTGGGAGAAACGACTGCGCAAACAGCTGTTAATTTAGAAACTGAATTCGTTAAAAATTTTGTAGGCAGAGATATTCGTCATTTTCAAAAAATGATTTATGAAAGCAGACAACATTTTGATCACCTACCTGGAACACAGGCTGCCATTGATATTGCCATGCACGATGCCTTTGGAAAATTCATAGGTATTTCAGTGGCTGAATTTTATGGACAAAAAATTAAAGCCTTACCTACCTCTATTACCATTGGTATTAAAAGTGTGGAAGAAACTTTAGAAGATGCTACAGGTTTTTTAAGTCTAGGTTTTAAAGTTTTAAAAGTAAAATTAGGATTGAATGTAGAGGAGGATATTGAAAAAATTCTTAAGCTGCATGAAAAATATCCAACTGAATATATAATAAGAGTAGATCCAAATCAGGGCTATAGCTTAGCCGACTTGAATAAATTTATAGAGGCTACTAAAAAAGTAAATGTAGAATTAATAGAACAACCTTTACCCGTAGGTAAAGAATTAGAATTATTAAAAGTAGATCCTGCTTACCGTTCTATATTAATGGGGGATGAATCATTGAAAGACCCTCAAGCAGCATTGGAATATGCCACTAGCAAACCCTTTGGCGTTTATAATATTAAGTTAATGAAATGTGGTGGTATCATGGGGGCTATGGAAATTGCCACTATTGCTAAGAATGCAAGCATTAATTTATTCTGGGGATGTAATGATGAGAGTATTATAAGTATTACCGCGGCGCTTCATGCAGCTTACTGCTGTTCCAATACTAAGTATATCGATTTAGACGGCAGCTTTGATTTAGCTGAGGACTTAGTTACCGGAGGCTTTGAATTAAAGGATGGCTATATGCATATTAATAGCCAGCCAGGTTTTGGGGTTACAAAACTATAGTGAACATTATATAGAATACACTAAATTGAAGAATGGAAGTATTAAAACCTAAAATTGGATTCAGCACTGCTACTTTTTTAGTAGTAAGTGTAATTATTGGTTCGGGCGTGTTTAAGAAATTAGCGCCCATGTCTCAGGAGTTGGGCTCTCCCTTATTAGTTATTCTATGTTGGGTGGTTGCTGGCCTTATTAGTTTAGCAGGCGCTTTGTCCACTGCTGAAATGGTAAGTATGTTTCCTAATTCAGGAGGAGAATATTTTTACTTTCAAAAAGTATATGGTCGCTTTTTTTCTTTTATGTATGGATGGGCCAGTTTCACAGTTATAAAAACATCTTCTATTGCAGCACTAGCTTATATTTTTGCGCAATCATTAAATAGTTTATTTCCACTATCTATTATAGATGGGGGTACTAGTTTTTTAGGTATAGCTATCTCACAAGGGTTATTTATTAAATTGCTAGCTTCTTTATTAATTATAGCACTCACCTTATTAAATTATCGGGGGGCACAGTTTGCAACAAAGTTAAGTACGGTGTTAACTTATTTAATGTTAACTAGTATCGTTGCCTTTATAGCCATTGGTTTTGGTTCTTCGCAAGGAAGTATTACTAATATTACAACCCCTAGCCAATTACCAAATGCCCCCGATTTACATGGCTTTAGTTTGCTGAAAGCCTTATTTGTGGCTAGTTTAGGTGCTTTTTGGGGATATGAAGGATGGAATAATGTGGCCTATGTAGGTGAGGAAGTAAAAAATCCTAAAAGAAATTTACCACTAGCATTAGGCATTGGTACTTTAATTGTAATGACTGCTTATGTTTTATTAAACATTGTTTTTGTATATATTTTACCTATTGATTATTTTATTCAATTAACACCTAATAAAATTGCTGCAGTTGAAGTAGCCGGTAAATTAAGTGGACCTATTGGAATGGTACTTGTAGCTAGTTTAATTGTAGTCACTACTTTGAATGCTACCAACAGCACTATATTAACTTCGGCTAGAATGATGTATGCAATGGCTAGAGATAAATTATTTTTTTATAAAGCAGCTAACATACATCCCAAATACAATACACCCGACATAGCTTTATTTATTCAAGCTTTTTGGGCCATTGCTTTAGTATTCTCTGGTAGCTTTGATCAATTAACCGATATGCTAGTATTTGCTTCCTTTATATTTTATGGAAGTACAGCATTAGGGGTAATTATATTAAGAGTAAAGCATCCGGAATACGAAAGAAAGTATAAAGTAATCGGCTACCCTTTTGTACCGGGCCTATTTTTACTATTCTGCGCCGCCTTATTTGTAATTACTATATTGAATAAACCTTATGAAGCCATTTGGGGCTTAAGCCTTATTGCTACTGGCTTTCCTGTGTATTGGTGGTTGAATCGTAAATAACTACTTTCTCCCATAAATGGGCGTAGTTGTTTCTAAATTCATCATGAATAGGATGTCCTTGATATATTATTTCTTCTTCGGCAGTATTAAAAATACAAAGCCAAGAATAGCTATAGTCTCTTTCAATTACCAACCTGTTAGTGGCAGCGGGCGTTCCAATATCTGAAAAACGAATACATTCAATGGTAGCTAATTTTTGAAGTCCCTCTAATAATTTATTTTTATCAGTAACCGATGTAGGATTTTTTAAATAAAAGAGTACATGATGTACAAAAATATTTTTAGCAATGTTCTGGTTCATAAAAATTTAAATATTATCCTTCTAAAATTGCTTTAGCATACTCGAAACATTTTTTGGTTTCTTTTACTGCATCAGAGCCTACAGGAATATCATATTCTAATTCAATAGAAGCAGGTATTTTATATTTTTTAGTTTTTAATAAAGTAAGTACTTCTTTAAGTGGTGTGTCGCCTTCGCCCCATGGCATATTTTTTGTTCCATTTACTTTATTCTTACGATCCTTAATATGCATACTTGTAATACGATCATGCTTTGCTTCTATTAAGGCTAATAAAGAAGCTGTGGTATTCGCCCCGCCTGCTGCAATATAATGGCCGCAGTCAAGGTTCATTGCATTATAAGGAGATTGGCTCAAAGCTATATCCCATGCAGTATCTGTGGCTTGCAGATGCGCATGATAGCCAACATATACTTTATGTTTTAAACCAAACTCGCCTAGTCTTTTTGAATGATCTGCATTGGTTGAAAGTTCTACATTCACTGAAGTTGCTCCTAATGCTTTAGCTGCTCGCATTGCGTAATCAATTTCGCCATCGGTACTTTTTACACCTAAAGCGGCGTCTGGTTTATATGCATAAATAGTAATACCTGCATCATTGAACATTTTTCTTAGCTCTACAAATTTATCCATAGAAGCGGTCTCTCTCCATGCTCTTGCTTTTGTATTTCTTTCTTCCATTGTTTTCATATATTCCTCGCGAGTCATTTTTGGCATGTTTCCTGCTGGACTTCCTGCATAGGCTTCAGCAGGGTCTCCCATTAATTCAATAGCAGAAATACCTGTCTCTTTTAAGTATTGTAATAATTGTTCTGCACTTCCTGGCATAGATCTAAAAGAATAAGTGATAGCACCAATTTGCACACCTTTAATTTTAGAGTTTGGATTAGCTAGGAAGAAAGAATTAGCAGCTAATGTATTTTTACCCATAAACACTAAGCCTAATGAAGCTAAAGAGCTTTGGTATAAAAAATTACGGCGTGAATTGTTTTGAATGGT
>SHWX01000065.1 GCA_009693615.1 Chitinophagaceae bacterium
GCTATTATTTCATCTGCAGTACTAAATGCAAAGTCCTTTATATTATTTTTCATTGCTTGCATTTGCTCCTCACTACCTAATAATTGTAAAACTGTAGGAATTAAATCATTGCCCACTTCTTTGTCTTTTACGATAGTGGCTGCATTTTTATTCACTAGCGTCATGGCATTAAAAGTTTGATGATCTTCGGCTGCTAGTGGATAAGGCACAAATACAGCAGGCTTACCTGTAATGCAAATTTCTGAAACGGCCATGGCCCCCGACCTACTTATGACAATATCGGCAGCAGCATAAGCGGCGCTCATATTATCAATGAAAGAATGCACAAATACATTTTTATAATTATGGGCCGATTTTGCGTATACTTCGGCGTTCGGCTTGCCCGTTTGCCAAATCAATTGAATATTTTTATCAAAGAAGGAAACTAGATTGGCTTGAATGGCTTTATTAATTGAACTAGCACCTAAACTTCCACCAATAATTAAAATAGTTTTCTTAGTCGCCTCTAAATTAAATACCTGCAAAGCAGTTTGCTTGGTATAAGAATGATTGATTATATTTTTTCTAATGGGATTGCCCGTTACTACAATTTTATCGGCAGGAAAAAAAGATTCCATACCCAATGTGCCCGTAAATATTTTTATAGCATTTTTAGCCAGCCAAGTATTGGCCTTGCCTGCAAAGGCATTGGACTCATGTATATAAGTGGGAATATTTTTTGTTTGTGCATATTTTAAAACAGGAAAACTAGAATAGCCGCCCACTCCAAATACCGCATTAGGCTTAAAAGATTTAAAAATAGCACTTACTTGAAAAAAGCTTTTTACTAGTTTCCAAGGCAAAGAAATATTTTTTAATAACTGAGACCTATTGAAACCCGCAATGGTAATGCCTTTAATCTCAAATCCAGCTTGAGGCACTTTTTCCATTTCCATTTTTCCCAAAGCACCTACAAATAAAATAACAGTATCAGGTGCTAAAGCTTTGATGGCTTGCGCTACAGCAACTGCTGGAAAGATATGCCCTCCCGTGCCACCACCTGCAATGATGATGCGTAATATATTATGCTTTTGCTTCAATGACATTATTTTCTGTATCTAACTCTTCGTTATCTGCTGGTATTTCAATTTCTGTTTCTACAGGCGCCTTACCTTCCATTTGTTCTACGTTTCTAGCTACACTTAATATGAGTCCTATCGAACAACAAGTAAAGATGAAAGAACTTCCTCCCATACTTACTAGTGGCAAAGTCACACCGGTTACGGGTACGATGTTTACATTTACCGCCATATTGGCAATAGCTTGTATAATTAATGTAAAACTTAATCCTAGTGCAAGAAAGGCGCCAAAGGCATAGGGACATCTTCTAAATATTCTTATACATCTAAATAAGAAAACGATATAAATAAAAATAATAAAGGCGCCGCCTAGTAATCCATACTCTTCAATAATGACTGCGTAAATAAAATCGTTATAGGCTTGTGGAAGAAAATTTCTTTGTCTACTATTACCCGGACCTAATCCCATAAAAATGCCACCATTTGCAATGGCAATTTTTGCTTGCTGCACTTGATAGGGCACATCATTGTCCTTGGCATACATAAAGTCTTGCACCCTGTTTACCCAAGTACCAAAACGACCAAAGCTTTTCATTTTTTCTGCCACCACAGGACTTCCTTCCACCGATTTACTGGAATGCGTGGCCATGGCCACACTAATGATAATAACTAGTGGTATCATGGCTACTAGAATAGTTAATAAAATATGTTTAATGCTTACTCGACCAATAAACATAAGTAATAATGAAGTGGCCCCAGTTAAAAGTGCATTTGATAAATTCGCCGGCATAATTAAAGCACAAATAATTAAAACAGGAGTGATGACGGGTAAAAATCCGTTTTTAAAATCTTTGATGACTTCTTGTTTCTTACTTAACATCTTAGACAAATACATAAATAAAGCCAACTTGGCTAAATCACTTGTCTGGATGGTCATATTAATGATAGGCAATTTGATCCACCTACTTCCTTCATTAATTTTCGCACCAAAAAATAAAGTATATATTAATAAAGGAATAGAAAACAGAAATAAGATGGTGGCTATTTTAGAAAAGACAGTATAATTTACGCGGTGTAAACCAAAAATAGCTAGCAAACCCACTAAAGTAAATACAACTTGTTTAAATAAATACACACTTGTATTTCCACGATACATTTTATAAGCCAATGAACCAGTAGCACTATATACTACCAATATAGAAATAAGCGACAATACAATGACTAACCCCCATATGTATCTATCACCCCTAGTTCTTTGGTCTAAATGTTCTTTCATCCCACCAATAGTGGGCATTTGTGAAAATAGTTTATCTGTACTATCGTTAAACATAAATTATAGCTCTTTTATAAATTACAGTTCTTTTACAGACTCTTTAAATTGACGACCTCTGTCTTCATAGTTTTTAAATAAATCAAAACTGGCACAAGCAGGGCTCATTAAAACCAAGTCGCCTTTTTCTGCTAATTTGAAAGAAGCGTTTACTGCTTTTTTAGCAGTATCTACTTCAACAATTATTTTAACTTTATCTTTAAAAAATTCGATAAGTTTTTTATTGTCGGTACCCATACAAACAATGGCCTTTACTTTTTCTTTCACTAAATCGGCTATTAATTCATAATCGTTCCCTTTATCTACACCGCCTAAAATTAAAACAGTACTTTTTTGCATGCTCTCTAAAGCATACCATGTACTGTTTACATTAGTGGCCTTGCTATCATTAATAAAATCAACGCCTCTTACAGTAGCAACAAATTCCATTCTATGTTCTAGACTATGGAAATTACTTACTGCTTCGCGAATCTTTTCTTTTCTGATACCTAGGGTAGTGGCCGCAATGCTTGCAGCCATTGTGTTATAAGCATTATGCTTTCCTTTTAAGGCAAAATCATAAATGCTCATAGTGACACGTTCTTCTTGGATTTTTAACATCATTTGATCGTTCTTGATGTAGCCTCCTTTTTTTACTTCTTGTTTCATAGAAAATGGTAGTGGGTTAGTATTGATGGTTAGTAGTTCTAGATGTTTTACGATGGTTTCATCATCTATACAATAGATGAAATAATCTTCTGCAGTTTGATTCTCTATAATTCTAAACTTGCTTTTAATATAATTTTCAAATTGATGATCATATCTGTCTAAATGATCTTCTGTGATATTTAATAAAATGGCAATCTCTGGTTTGAAATATTGTATATCGTCTAATTGAAAAGAGCTTACTTCAATAATGTATAAAGCTTTAGGGGCTTGGGCAATTTGTCTTGCGAATGAAAAACCAATATTACCTACCATGGCTACATCTTCATTCACTAGTTTACAGATATGATACAATAAGGCCGTTGTGGTAGTTTTTCCATTGCTTCCTGTAATAGCTGCAATTTTACTACTACCCTTATATCTGTATCCAAATTCAATTTCACTTATTACGGGTATGCCTTTTGCTCTGATAGCTTTCACCATTTCATTTTTTTCTGGAATACCCGGACTTTTCATCACTTCATCCGCCGCTAAAATTCTGTCTACATTATGCGAACCCGATTCAAACTCGATGCCCCCCTCTTCTAATTCTTTTTGATAATTAGCCTTGATAGCGCCGCCATCAGATACAAATACTTCATAGCCTTTTTGTTTGGCTAATAAAGCAGTACCTACTCCGCTTTCACCTGCACCTAATATGACTAATTTTTTTGACAAGGGTCTATCTCGTTTTTAAGGTTAATATAGAAGCCACCACTAATAAAATAGTAATGATCCAGAAACGAACTGCTATCTTACTTTCGTGAAATCCTTTCTTTTGATAATGATGATGTAGTGGGCTCATTAAAAACACCCTTCTTCCCTCGCCATATTTTTTCTTCGTATATTTAAAATAACTTACTTGAATAATAACAGATAAGTTTTCAATTAAAAACACACCACAGAAAATAGGAATTAATAATTCTTTTCTTACAATAATGGCTAGTGAAGCAATAATACCTCCTAAGGCTAGGCTTCCTGTATCGCCCATGAAAACCTGCGCTGGATAAGCATTGTACCATAAAAATCCAATACAGGCTCCTACAAAGGCGCCTACAAAAATGGATAACTCCCCTAAATTAGGTATGTACATTACATTTAAATAATCTGCAAATACATAGTTACCACTTACATATACAAATACGCCCAATGCTGCGCCAATGATAGCAGATACACCAGCAGCAAGTCCGTCTAAACCATCGGTTAAATTGGCTCCATTAGATACGGCAGTGATAATAAAGGTGACAATAAGAATATATATAATCCAAGTATACTTTTCAGCGCCTGGTCCTATCCAACTAATTATTTTACTATAATTAAATTCATGATTTTTAACAAATGGAATAGTAGTAATAGGCGTTTTCACTTTTACAAAGCGTCTTTCTACTCCATTAATTTTTCTTACAACAATATCTGCACCTTTTGCTACTTTCTCTCCTTTTTGTAAGCTTTCAGAAATAGTAGTAGAAACAATTTCTCTTTCCACTGTGACAGCATTGCTAAAATAAAGTGTAACGCCAATAATAATACCAAGTCCTACTTGACCAATTATTTTTGAAATACCTGCAAGCCCGTCACTATTTTGCTTTTTATAATTTCCACCTTCTGCTTGCGCTTGCTTTCTTGCCCTGATTTTAAAGTAATCGTCTAAAAAACCAATCAGGCCTAACCACACTGTACATAAAATCATTAAACGTATATAGACTTTATCTAAGTTGGCAAATAATAAAGTTGGAATTAAAATACTCAATAAGATAATTATACCTCCCATGGTAGGTGTACCCTTTTTTTGCTGCTCACCTGCTAAACCTAGTTCTCTTACGGTTTCGCCAATTTGTTTTCTTTGTAAAAAAAGAATAATTTTTTTACCATACACCGTCGCAATAAATAAAGACATTAAAATAGCCATGGCAATTCTGAAAGTCAAGAATTGAAATGCTCCCAAACCTGGGATATTAAATGTTTTATCAAGCCAAGAAAATAATTGATACAGCATATTGATTATTTTTCTAGTTCTTTAAATAGGTTTGCTAATATTTGTTTGTCATCAAAATTGTGCTTCACACCTTTAATATCTTGGTACTTCTCATGCCCCTTACCTGCTATTAAAATAATATCACCCGATTTTGCAAAACTTATAGCCGCTTTGATGGCTTCTTTTCTATCAACAATGTTGATATACTTTCTTTTTGCAGCACTTGTCAAACCGAATTCCATATCCTTAATAATTTCATTCGGATCTTCTGATCTTGGATTGTCGCTGGTAAAAAATACTTTATTACTTAAATCACAAGCTACTTGTGCCATGATAGGTCTTTTTGTTTTGTCTCTATCTCCACCACAACCCACTACTGTGATTACTGCTTCATTCCCCTTTTTTAATTTGGCAATAGTGGTTAATACATTCTCTAAGGCGTCTGGTGTATGTGCGTAATCAATGATGCCGATAATTTTTTCTGTACTTACTATATAATCAAATCTTCCTTCTGCGCCTGTTAAAGCACTCAGTACAGTTAATATATCTGTATTTTTTTCACCTAGTTGAATAGCTATACCGTATACGGATAATAAATTATAGGCGTTAAATGTGCCAATCAAGCGGCAATGCACTTCAATATCATTCACAAGCATTACAAGTCCGCTTAATTGATTTTCTAAAATTTTTCCTTTATAAGTAGCAGGTGCATGTATAGCATAAGTAAGTTTGGTAGCCTTGGTATCTGCAAGCATTGTAGCCCCATTTTTATCATCCAAATTGGTTAAAGCAAAAGCGTTAGCAGGTAATTTATCAAAGAAAGTTTTTTTAGCTTCTATATAAGCTTCAAAAGTTTTATGATAATCTAAATGATCATGTGTGATATTGGTAAAAGCCCCGCCTACAAATTGCAATCCCGTAATACGGTGTTGATGAATAGCATGGCTACTCACTTCCATAAATACATGCGTGCAACCTGCCTCAACCATCTTATGCAATAATGCATTTAATTGAATAGCGTCGGGTGTAGTATGTGTAGCAGCAATTATTTCTGTACCAATATGGTTTTGCACAGTACTTATTAAACCACAGGTATAACCTAATTCAGAAAATAATTTATACAATAAAGTAGCTACTGTTGTTTTACCATTGGTACCTGTTACACCCACTAATTTTACATGGGTAGAAGGCTCATCATAAAATTGATGCGCCATAATAGCCACTGCCTCTTGTGCATTCTCCACCATTATATAAGTAAGGCCGTCTACTAAACTTTCTGGCTTATTTTCACAAACAATTACAGTAGCGCCTTTTTCAATGGCTGTAGGTATAAATGAATGGCCGTCTGCTTGTAAACCTTTGATAGCAATAAATACAGCGCCTTTAATTATTTTTCTTGAATCTATTTGTATATCGGCGACTTCTTGTTGGGTACTACCTACTACCTCTCTTAAAGCCACACCAAATAATATAGATTGTAATGATTTCATTAATTTAAATCAATTTGAACTTGTTGTCCTTTAATAATAACTTCTCCTTGCGCAATACTTTGCTTAATCACTTTTCCTTTACCCACGCATTTAACTAATAACCCTTTTTTCTCACAAAGCCATAAAGCGTCTTGTAATTTCATACCTGTCATATTAGGCATGGTTGTATCTGAAATTACTTGAGTGGCTGCTTTTAAATTTTTTCCTTTCCCTTGTAATTGTATCCAAGTATTAGAGGCTATGGAAGAGTCTTGATAAGGAATAGATAATTGCTTCGCTATAGTTTGCAATGATATTTTTGAAATACTATAATTAAATAATGAACTATCCTTCACTGTAAATACAGGTACGATATCTAATTTATTCTGTATATAGGTTGAATATAATCTGTCGGCAATTTCTTTAAATACAGGACCTGCTACAGAGGCACCATAAAAACTAGCCGCATGTGGCTTATTTTTTATAATGACAACAACTGTATACTGTGGATTGTCTGCCGGGAAATAACCCGCAAAAGAAGACTGATATATTCCCTCACCATAGCCCTTATTACCATTCGCCACTAAGGCTGTGCCCGTTTTGCCAGCTACTTTATACAAGCTGTTTTTAAACAATAACTTTCCCGTTCCATTAATACATACACCTTCTAAGGCTATACGTAAATCTCTAATAGTAGTTGGCTTGCATAATTGTGCATTGTATACTTTAGGAGAAATTGATTTAATGATTTTGCCTTCTTCTTGTATTGAATTAACAAGGTATGGGCGCATCATTACACCGTTATTTGCAATAGTATTATATAAGTTTAAAGTTTGTAGTGGCGTAATTTCAATATTATAACCAAAAGCCATCCAAGGCAGTGTCGTAGGACCCCATAATCTACTGCCTGGTTTTACAAGCCTAGGTTGTCTTTCACCTACTAAATCAAGACCCGAAGTAGAATCTAATCTTAACTTAGTCAAGTGATTAAAATAAGCATTTACATTATTACTATAATGTGTCATCGCAATTTTTGCCATGCCCACATTCGAACTTTCTTCAAAAGCTTCTAAAACTGAAGCGTCAAATTTTCCATGTTTTTCAGAATCATAAACTGTTTGACCAGCTATCTTCCATACACCACCTTCTAAATTGACTCTTGAATTTAAATTTACTTTTCCATCCTCTAAGGCCGATAATAAAGTCACTAATTTAAAAGTAGATCCTGGTTCTGTAGGTGTAATGGCATAATTTAAATCTTCGCTATATTTACCTTCACCCACTTTGCCTAAATTAGCAATGGCTTTAATTTTTCCTGTTTTCACTTCCATTACAATAGCCACCCCTGTTTGTGCTTCATTTTTAAGCATCATATTCATCAAAGCCTTTTCAGTTACTTCTTGAATGAATACATCAATAGTGCTTACAATATCCTTCCCTGTTTCAGGTGCTATTTCAAATTCACCTTCCTGTACTGGAACCGTTACACCGCCTGCAATAGCGCGTACCAATTGACGACCATTGCGACCGTTTAAAACGGTATCATAAGACTTTTCTAAACCTACTTTATTTTCATCTCTAGCCAATCCAATAGTTCTATAGCCAATATTTTCATAAGGGTTTAATCGAATATTTTTTTCTTCCGCAATCATCCCGCTTTTATACCTACCTAATTTAAATAAGGGGAATTTGACTAATTGTAAATATTCTCTATAAGTGATTTTCTTTCTTAATTCATAATTGCCTACGCTGGCTTCATAAGCCTGTGTTAACTCGTCTTTGTATTTTTCTGCAGACTTATCTTTAAATAAAGCTGCTAAACTTAAGCTTAATGAATCGATATGCGTTCTAAAGAGTAGGCCACTTTTTTCATGTAAAGGGCTAACTCTAAAATCGATATAAATATCAAACTGAGGAATATTAGTACTTAACATTTGACCATCTTCGCTATAGATAGTACCTCTTGCTGCAGGAATTTCAATAATTCTTTGATGTAGGCTATCACTTAAGCTTCTCCAGTATTTTCCTTGAACTTGTTGAATATAAAAGGCCTTGCCTAAAATAAGAATACATACTAGTACAATAAGTATGAAACTTAAATAAACTCTCCATAATATGTCGCGTTTTACGTCCATACTTAATTTTTAGAAGGGGTTTTAATTTTATTTTCGATGGCAAGTCTGATAGGCATTTCTTTTGAAACGACTAAACCATAAGGCTCCATTGCATTTTGCACTTCAATGGCACGACTACGTCGCATTAATTCAGACTTTATAGTCTTGTATTCAAACTGAAGTACTTTCAGTTCTCTTTGTGTAGTGTTAATTCGACGGATTGTTTTGTCGGTAAGATGCCCATTCGCTATGTAGAGGATAGCGATGAATGCTAGGAACAAAAAGAAACTAATGTTCATAACAATCCACTGATAATTAAGAATACTTTTTATGGTATTCTTAGGGGCTGGGTTAATGGGTACGGACATACTATTATACTCTTTCGGCAGCACGCATTTTTGCGCTTCTGCTTCGATTGTTTTCTTTCATCTCTTTTTCAGAAGCCACTACAGGTTTTTTTGTAATGATCTTCCAAAAAACTTCCTTTTCTACGGATAAAAAAGGATGGGCATCTTCGGCTTCTTCTTGCGATACACGAAAAGCGTTTTTTACAAAACGATCTTCGATAGAATG
>SHWX01000066.1 GCA_009693615.1 Chitinophagaceae bacterium
ATAAAGCAGCTTGCTGAGCTACTATATTGAATATAGATTCTTCTTCTTGTGTAAATTGAATTTGCATGGCTACAAAAGTACTAATGTTGGGCCATTTGTAGCAATGGGGCTATTAATTGAGCATTTTCAATGGTTTGGGCGCAATTAAAATGGCCCAAAGGACACTGCTTCTTGCCATGTAAACCACAGGGGCGACAAGCTAGCTTTTCTTGGGTTTCTACTATAAAAGAATTTGTAGATAAAGGACCAAAACCAAAAGCAGGAATGGTAGAACAATAAATGGCCACTACCGGCGCATTAACGGCAGAACAAAAATGCATGGGAGCAGAATCGTTTACATAATTTATAACTGCTTTTTGCTGCAAGGCAGCCGATGCTAAAAAGCCTAATTCCCCACTTAAATTAATTATTTTTTTAGACGCACTTGAAGCATTTGAAGTAGTTGAAATATTCGATGTATTTGAATTCAATTTCAAAACTTCATTTACGATCGCATCGCCTAGGGCTTTATCTGCAGGGCCTCCTAAAATATAAATAGGGCCTTCAAATTTTAGTTCATTAATTAAACTTACCCAAGCAGTCAAAGGAAATTGTTTGGTAAACCAAACAGACGCTGGTGCAATGGTTATATATTTTTGCGCTTGATATACCTTTACTTTTTCATAGTCGGATTTTGTAGGATATAATTTAGGCATGGCTAGAGGAAATTCACCTAAAGAACTCGTTAATGCATGATTTCTGTTTATTTCATGTACTGCACTTGCTGAAATATTCTGGTTTAGTGTAGAAATATCATGTTTTACTTTATGTGTAAATAAAAATGAAAAGGGATTTTTATCAAAACCAATGGTGGTATTTGCATTCGCTAAAATGGTCCACAAACCAGTAGCTGCAAACCTTTGCAGATTTATTAATACATCATAGTTCTTCACCCTCATTTTTTTTAATATCGAAAGCCAATTCAAATATTTACTGTTTTTTTTATCCCAAACAATAAGTTCATTTATAAATGGGTGTTCATTAAAAAGGGGTTCATTCCCTTTTCTCACCACAATATCTATACTTGCTTGCGGATACTGCTCATGCAAAGATTCTACTAAGGCAGTAGCTAGCACCAGATCGCCAATAAAGGCAGTTTGTATAACTAGTATTTTTTGCATGGCTAGTATTAAGGACGAATGATAATTAAATTCCCGGCTTCATCCCATTTCACTATAGAAGAAGGCATTTGTATATTGGTTTCTTCCTGCCTATGCTTCACCACATATTGAACGCCCTCTTTAATTTCTATAGATATATCTGCAAAACATAAAGGAGTGGGATAACCAGAAATATTGGCTGAAGTACTTACAATAGGCTTACCCAATGCTTTCATTAAATCTTTACAAAAAGCGTCCTTGGTAATACGAATGGCCACCGACTCATCTGCTGCTACTAAATTTTTGGCAAGGTTAATGGCCTTTTGGTAAATAACGGTGGTGGGTTTATGAATACCTTTTATGTAATCAAATATTTGTAAATTATTATCTGCAACATAGTGGGCAATTTCTACTTCATCACCCAATAAGACAATCATGGCCTTCGTATCCACTCTTTTTTTTAAGGCAAATATTTTTGATGCCGCTTCTTCATTGGTAGCATCACAACCAATACCCCAAACAGTATCGGTGGGATATAAGATAAGCCCCCCTTTTTGAAGGGTAGTCAAACATAGCTGTATATCTTCTTCATAAACAAACATGCTGCAAATTAAACAATCCCCCTTAAATAAATTCAGCTTAGTTATTGTGTAAAAATAAGTAAGCATAATAAGAGTCTAGTTTGTAATTTTGAACAAATTGAAAAAAATGGAATTAAAGAACAAAATTGAAGCAGCCTTTGCCGATCGTAGTTTATTAAAAGAGGCTAATTATAGCGCGGCGGTAAATGCAGTAATTGAAGAAGTGGATAAAGGTCGCTTAAGAGTGGCCGAACCAATAGAGGGAAAATGGGTAGTGAACGAATGGGTAAAACAAGCTATTTTATTATACTTTGGTATTCAACCTATGCAAACCTGGGAACTATCTCCTTTTGAGTTTCATGATAAAATGTTATTGAAATCGAACTATGCTGCTTTAGGCGTAAGGGCTGTGCCACATGCGGTAGCAAGATATGGTGCTTATTTAGCCAAGAATGTGATTTTAATGCCTAGCTATGTAAATATTGGGGCCTTTGTTGACGAAGGAACCATGGTGGATACCTGGGCTACCGTGGGAAGTTGCGCTCAAATTGGTAAAGGGGTACACTTAAGTGGAGGTGTTGGAATTGGTGGGGTCTTAGAACCCTTACAAGCCAGCCCTGTGATTATAGAAGATGGCTGTTTTATTGGAAGTAGATGTATTGTGGTAGAAGGCGTACATGTTGAAAAAGAAGCGGTATTAGGTGCCAATGTGGTTTTAACCCAAAGCACTAAAATTATAGATGTAAGCGGCGCAAGTCCTATTGAATACAAGGGCCGTGTTCCAGCCAGAAGTGTTGTTATACCTGGGACCTATAAAAAGACCTTCCCTGCAGGCGACTACCAAGTTAGCTGTGCTTTAATTATAGGGCAAAGAAAGCCAAGTACCGATTTGAAGACTAGCTTGAATGATGCTTTGCGCGACTTTAATGTGGCTGTGTAGCCATTCCTAAAAAAAATTTGGGGTGACCAGGACAAGTCCTAATCACCCCGATTATCCTTCCCCCAAAGGATAAAAATCTTTAAAGTGTACTATATTTAATATTTCATTAATATATTACTCTTGATAACGTAAATATGCTGATATCTTAGAAACCTTGCGAAGTTATAGTAAACTAAGTAGTGAAAATATTTTTTTGTTATTAACTAATTATTAATAAATAAAATACATATTTATAAATTATAATATATGTATAAATACATATAAGTAAGTTTCTTATTATATTTTTTCTACTATCTTAGCTATATGAAAATAGTAAGGATAATATTTAGTTTAACTTTAATAATTCAAACTAGCCTTTCTCTATCTCAAGAAAAAAAGGAGAGTAACCCATTGCAGGAACATGAGATTGAATTCCTAAATATCCTCAATAAGGATACTATCAATTCCTTGAACATACAGCTGGACAGCAAGCTTTTTAGTTTTGGTCTTAATACCAAAGAATTTAGAAATTTAGCCCTAATCAAAAATGGAAAGGATATATGCATTCAGCCCCTTGGTTTAGGTAAGTTATTTAAATTAAAAAAGAATGCCAATTCCTACGACTTAATAAGAATTGATTCCACCATACATTCAGGCGTAAATTTTGAAGCCTTTACATTTCAAATGAACAACACTATTTTTCAATATGGTGGTTCTGGGTTTTGGTATTTGCGTGGCATTATGACTTATTTCAGTAAGGAAACAAATGAATGGGAGTTATACCCCAGTAATATTATTGTCAATGGCTATGATGATTTTTTAAATATTATTAAATACAAAGTAGATACCCTTAGAAATAAATTATACGCTACTAAGTCTTTAGCATATTCCAACATGCCGAAGGATTTTTCATTAAATAATATTGATTCCTGCTTCGAATTTGATTTTACTAAAAATACTTGGTCAACCTTAGGCGCTACCAACCCTAAATTAATTAAAGACTTACAATCGGCCAACTATTACCATTATGTATTAGGCGACCTACTTATTTTTCAAAGCTACTTAGATTATTATTGGATTGATTTTTCCAAAAACCAATATGGTAAAATAAGAACCTCTACCAACCAAATGATGAAGCAAGCTTGGTTAAGCTTATATACCACCAAAGAAGCTTACGAAGCGGTTCAGTTTAATTTAGGTAACACTGCTTACTTAGTAAAAGTAGGTTCTAATAAAGTTCTCTCTTATTCTACCTACACAATCAAGGCAGAAGATATAGATCGAAGCAGCTTTCAATTTGTCTATAAAGTTGAAAACCCTATTTTATATTTTATATTCAATAAAGTACTCCCCTTCTTTACACCTAGCGTATCTATTGTCATGTTGACTGCTTTTGGACTATTTTTCATTGTATATAGACAAAGAAAGAAAAGAGTACCCAAAGAAGTGACGGCAAGATTAAATTATAATTTCTACCATTCTCTTTCAATTATTGAGAAAGAATTGTTACAAGTGCTTTATAAAAATCATCAAAAAGGAGAATCTATCTCCACTAAAGTCATCAACAAAATTATTGGCGTGCAAAACAAGGATGTCTTAACCCAAAATAAAAGCAGAAGTGACCACTTTTTAAAAATTAATCAGAAGTATAAACTCTCCACGCAACAACAGTTACCTCTTATTGTAAAAACGAGAGATAGTATAGATAAAAGGCAATATAACTATGGCTTAGAACCTAGTTACTTAGTGTATTTAGAAAAAATGATTGAATCGGAGAAGAGCCTATTTGATGAGTAAGAAATAGTAATAAGAAGAAATAGTGGTATGAAAGTATGTATGTATCTATGTAATTGAGTAGTAAATTATACAACGAGTAAACTGCAGCCTCTTCTAGCACTTGCATCTATTCGACCAAGTACTGTAAAGCTACCGTCTTCAAAAACTTCCCCTATATCTTCAGTAGCAATAAAGCTGCAGCTATATATATTAGCAAGGTCAATTATATGCAACACCCCTTTTCCTATTTCTTTAATAGCGGTAGGGTCCTCCTCTTCTGCCACCATTACCTTCATCCAAGGGGGGCATTTAAATACCCCTTCTTTAATAGCATAGGCCTGACTTAATAACTCCGTCATCCCATATTCAGAATGAATAGTTTGAAGCCCTAAATACTTACTCAATAATTGATGTAATTCATTTCTAGTTAATTCTTCCTTTCTGCCTTTCATCCCCCCCGTTTCTAAAACTATGGTGGAATTTAATTGCTGCGGAAAGGCTACTGCAAAATCGGTTAAAGCAAAACTTACTCCTATAAACCAAACTTTTTGTTTTTGTTTTTCCAAATCATGCAATATTTCATTAAGCCTTGAAAAATCGTCTAAATAAAAACCACTCTGTGCATGGCCCGATATTTTAATTAATTTATCAACCATATATACCAAAGAAGAATGTTTTCTTTCTAAATAAGAAGGCAGTAATCCAATAATACAATAATCTGCAGGGTTGCCATAAAATAATTTGAACCCCTTTAAAAAACTTGCTTCATACAAACTTAAATCCTGCACCCAGTGATGACTTTTTACATCCTGCGTGGTGCCACTACTTTCAAATAAGTTTACAGGTTTCTCCCCTATAAAAACATCTTGGGTTTTAAAAAAAGAAATAGGTAAAAAAGCAATAGCTGAGGACTTGTTTAATTGCACCCACTGTTTATAAACTGGATTATGCGCTGCCTGCCAATTAAAAATTATTTTACTTGTCTGCCAAAATTGATCTGGGGCTAGTTCCCATAACTTACTTATATCTAAAGGCGGTTGAAGCAAAACGATATCATTTATTTGCACAAAAGTATCAATAAATAATCAACAAAAGGAGGAATAAAGGCTAGTTTCAAAATAGCACAATTAGTGTTATCTTGCAGGAGTCAATTTTAAACAATCTTTATGGCAAAATCAAGCACAAAAAAACCAGTTGCAAAGTCTAAAAAAGAATTAATTAGCGCAGCATCTTATCAGTTTTTAACCAACTATATCAACAACCCCTCACCGGTTGGATTTGAAACAAGTGGTCAAAAAATTTGGTTAGACTACCTTACAAAATATGTAGATACTACCTATACCGATGCCTATGGTACAGCGGTAGGTGTGATTAACCCAACAGCTACTTTTAAAGTAGTGATAGAAGCACATGCCGATGAAATTAGTTGGTTTGTTAATTATATTAACGACCAAGGTTTAATTTATTTAAAAAGAAATGGCGGCGTAGACCATCAAATTGCTCCTTCTATGCGTGTTTGGATACATGGAAAAAAAGGCTCAGTGAAAGCTGTGTTTGGATGGCCTGCTATTCATACAAGATTAAGCAACCCAGAACAAAAAGAGCCACAACCTAAAGTGGACAACTTAACCTTGGACTGCGGAGCAAGATCTAAAAAAGAAGTAGAAGCCTTAGGTATTCATATTGGAGCCGTGGTAACTTATCAAGAAGGTATTGATGAATTAGCCAACGATTTTATTATTGGTCGTGCTTTTGATAATAGAGTGGGTGGTTTTATGATTGCAGAAGTGGCTCGTTTATTAAAAGAGAATAAAAAGAAACTTCCTTTTGGACTATATATTGTAAATGCAGTACAAGAAGAAATTGGTTTACGTGGAGCTGAAATGATTGCCCGTCGTATTAAACCTAATATTGCTATTATTACCGATGTTACCCATGACACGCACACACCCATGATTAACAAAGCTATTGAAGGAGATATAGAATGCGGAAAAGGCCCATCACTTGCATACGCCCCTGCAATTCATAATAAATTATTAGCCATTGTAGAAAATACTGCTAAAGCGAAAAAGATTCCAGTACAATTTAGAACCTTAAGCAGAAGCACTGGAACCGATACCGATAGTTTTGCTTATGCAAACGAAGGCTGTCCATCTGTTTTAATTTCAATGCCTTTAAGATACATGCACACAACGGTTGAAATGATTCATAAAAAAGATATTGTGGATACCATTCAACTCATGTATGAAACACTTTTAGTATTAACGCCTAAGACAAACTTAAGCTACCTATAATGTCAGCTACCCACTTAAATATTGCTATCATTGATATGTATGATGGAAATACGAATGTGGGTATGAATTGTATTCAATTGCTTTTAGCGCATTGGAGCCAAGACAGAAATGCAAGCATAGAACATCAAATTTTTAAACTAAGAGATTGTGCTGAGATTCCTCATGATGGTTTCGACGCTTATATTTCAACAGGAGGGCCAGGCTCCCCTGTTGATTCTAAGAATGAGCCCTGGGATACATTATATACTGAATGGCTTGATCAAATGGTGGCCTTAAAAAAACCAGTATTTTTAATTTGTCATAGTTTTCAAATTGCCTGCAGACATTTTAATTTAGGAAAAATTACTTTAAGAAAATCTAGACAAGTAGGCATACTACCTGTTCATCCCATAGAGTACAATGATTTATTTGAAGGCTTAGAAGACCCCTTCTATACTTTAGAAAGTAGATTATATCAAATTACCGAACCCAATGACGAACTCATAAATAGTATGGGCGCTCGCATTACCTGTTTAGAAAAAATAAGACCCCAAGTGCCCTTAGAGCGCGCTATTATGGGTATTCAATTTAACGAACATATGGCGGGTGTGCAATTTCACCCGGAAGGAGAATACCATATTTTATTAGATTATTTTAAAGAAGAGAAAATTAAAAATTCAATTATTGAAGAATTTGGAATAGAAAAGTGGGATAGAATGATTGAAAACTTAAACGACCCTAAAAAAATTAAGTCCACTTTTGAAGCTATCATTCCTAATTTTTTAGACAAGGCCTTAAAAGCAAAATCATAAATTAAATATATGATTGCTTCTATAAGACAAAAATTTAATGCAGACTTTACTGAACAAGCCCATCAAAATTATTTAGCTGCCTTAAATAAGCCTTTTCTTGGGGCATTAGATTTCAGTATAGCCGAAACGCCCATTTTTATTGATAAAGATTTTACTGAAAAAGTGTTGGCTACAGGCGATTATGTTAACCAAGTAATTCAGTCAGACCGATTCAATTCAATAACAGAGCCCTCTTTAAAAAATATTCCCCATTTCCCTAACGAAACAGCTTTACCGCAATGTATAGTAATGGATTTTGCTATTGCAACAAATGAGCAAAATGAATTAGTGCCTGCTTTAATAGAATTACAAGGCTTTCCTTCCCTATTTGCCTATGAAATTTTACAGGATGAATGTATTCGTAAAACCTATACTATTCCCGAAGGGTATAGCCCCTATTTAAATGGCTATACCAAAGAAAAATATTTAGCTCATTTAGAAACTATCTTGAAAGGAGATACATTAATAGATACTAATAAGCATAATGCAACTAGTTCCAATAAACATACCGTATTACTAGAAATACTGCCCCATCAGCAGAAAACAAGAATTGATTTTTACTGCACAGAAAAGTATTTTAATATTCCTATAGTTTGTATTACTGAAATTTTTACAGAAGAGAACCATTTATTTTATGAAAGAACAGGCAAGAAAATTAAAATAGATAGAATTTATAATAGAATTGTACTTGATGAATTAAAAAACCAAACTAAAGAAATACAAGAGAAAGGCGCATTACTTCAAAACAATTTAGAGATTGAATGGGTAACACACCCAAACCACTTTTTTAGAATTAGTAAATTCTTACTGCCTTTTTTAAAGCATACATACATTCCTAAAACCCAATTTGTAGACCAATTAACTGAAACACCTACTGCATTAAATAAATATATACTAAAGCCTCTATTCTCTTTTGCAGGACAAGGGGTGATAATAGATATTAGTGCAGATGATATAATGAGCATAGAAGACCCCTCAGCTTGGATATTACAAGAAAAAGTAGAATATGCTAATTGCATTAATACACCCACCGGACCCGCCAAAGCAGAATTAAGGCTATATTATTTCTGGGACGAGGGCAAGAAGGAATATATAGCCACTATAAACCTAGCGCGTTTAAGCAAAGGAAAAATGATTGGGGTGAATTATAACAAAACTGCCACCTGGGTAGGCGGCAGTTTAGCTTATTTTGAAACGACGAAGTAGTATCTAGTCGGCATTGTTCTTTAATTGCATTAATAAAGTATAGGCATTCATAGTCACAATTGCTTGCTTTCCTAAATCATTTTTTATTTCTACATAACCATTCGTAGAAACACCCACTTCAACAGGAACCATTTTAAAACTACTTCCACCCATTTTTATAAATACAAAGGGCTTGTTTTGCCATTTTACAATGGCCTGTTCAGGAACTGCATTTACTTTCGCATCATTTAACTCAATTTCAGCATTCGCAGAAGTACCAGGATACAAACGAACCGATTCATTCACTAAATGACAATGC
>SHWX01000067.1 GCA_009693615.1 Chitinophagaceae bacterium
GATTAAGAAAAAATTATGGCACAAAAGAAATTTGTAGTTGGCTGTTTTGATGAAGAAAAAGTTTTATTCCCTGCGGTAAAGCAAGTGCGTACTGCTGGTTATAAAATCAAGGACGTATACACTCCCTTCGCCGTGCATGGTTTAGACCACGCATTAGGTATGCGCGAAACAAGCTTACACACTGCTGGTTTTATTTATGGTATTACAGGTACAGCTACTGCTGTAAGTTCCATTAGTTGGATTTTCACTAAAGACTGGCCTTTAAATATTGGAGGTAAACCCCATTTTGCTTTACCAGCCTGGGTGCCTATTATATTTGAGTTAACTGTTTTATTTGCAGCCGTGGGTATGGTTATGACTTTTTGCTGGTTATGTCAATTAGCACCTGGTGTGAAGAAGCATCATTTTCATAAGCGTGCTACCGACGATTTATTTGTAATGGTTATTGAGTGTACCGATAAAACAAACACAGATGATTTACTAGCCTTCTTAAAAACCAACGGTGCGATTGAAACAGATGTTCAAGTAGCTGAAGAGGAGTGGTGGTTTGGTACTTATGATAAAGAGGACGATTTATATAACACTAAACAAGTAGCACTTTAAGCACTATAAATAATTAGAGAAATAATTAGATCAAGAATAATCTAACCAGAACGATGAATAAATATAACATTAATAAGAATCTGCTTTTAACTATTGCTACCGCAGCGATTACATTGGTAGGCTGTGAAGAAGTGAAGCGCACACCTGGTACTGTCTATATGCCCGATATGGCTTATAGCCGTGCCATCGAATCTTACACCGATTTGACTTACTTAAAAGACCAAGGCATTCATTTTGATGCAAAGCCAGTGGTTGGAACAATTGCGCGTGGTAAGGAAATGCCTTTCCCTTATGCAATAGATAAACCAGGCGATACAACGAATTACAATGCGTCTAAAGTAGTTCCGAACCCCATCGATTCTTTAGTGGGGAGAGATGTAGCAGAAGCAGAGCGTTTGTATTTAGTGAATTGTGGAATTTGTCATGGAGCAAAATTAGATGGTAATGGTCCTTTATATAAAGATGGTAATGGTCCTTATGCTGCCAAACCTGCTACATTAGTAGGCGATGCTAAATATGAGAACATGCCAGCAGGTCAAATGTTTTATTCTATTGCGTACGGAAAAAACTTGATGGGTTCTTACGCATCTCAATTGAATAAGCGTCAACGCTGGATGATTATAAAATACATTAAGAATAAACAAAAGAAGTAAGATGGCATCTATTAAAGAGCAATTCGAAATTCCTGGTAAACTTAAAACATGGTCTTATGCATTAATAGGCATAGGTGCTGCTGCTTTATTATACGGGATGTTTACCAAAGGATTTAGTTCAGACGAACACGAGCAAGTACATTTTTGGGGAACCTTAATGTACAACACTATTTTTTGGACTTTAGTAACCAATGCTGCTATGTTCTTTATATGTTTTAATACCATGGCACAAGCTGCTTGGATCCAATCTTTCAGAAGAATCGCGGAAGCTATTTCTACATTGGTTCCTATTTTTGGTGGTATTACTTTATTAGTATTGTTCTATGTTATATTAAGTCACAATCATCATATTTATCATTGGTTAGATGCAGAAGCAGTGGCCAAGGATCCTATCTTAAAAGGTAAAGTGGGTTTCTTGAATCCTACTTTCTTTATTATATGGACTTCACTTACTATTATATTATGGAGTTATTTCGGATATAGAATGCGTCAAATTAGTTTGGAAGCAGATATCGCTCCAATGGATCATGAAACTGCACATAAATTTAATATTAGAAGCATGACCCGCTCAGGATTTTTCTTAGTGTGGTTTGGTTTAACAGTAGCTTCTACTGTGCCTTGGTTATGGTTAATGAGCCTTGACGCGCATTGGTATTCTACAATGTATAGCTGGTATACTTTTGCAAGTTCATTTGTAGCAGGTATGGCCTTAATTGCTTTATGGTTAGTGTACATGAAAAACAAAGGCTATATGGAATTATCGAATAGTGAGCACTTACATGACGTTGGTAAATTCATGTTCGCCTTCTCTATATTCTGGACTTATTTATGGTTCTCACAATACATGCTTATTTGGTATGCGAATATTCCTGAAGAAACGGTTTACTTCAAGCACCGTGTGCAAGGAGCTTACAAACCTATTTTCTTTTTGAACTTATTTATCAATTTCCTTTGCCCATTAATTATATTAATGAAGCGTTCTGCTAAACGTAATTTTACTTTAGTAGCCTTCATGGCCGTACTTATTTTATTTGGACACTGGATTGATTTTTATCAAATGGTAATGGGTTCTTTAATGAAAGAGCACGTTTCATTAGGTTGGTTAGATTTTGGTATTTTATCTTTCTTCGTGGGTGTGATGATATTAATGGTAGCGCGTTCTTTAGCAAGCAAGCCACTGATACCTAAATACCATCCTTTCCTTAAAGAGAGTATCATTCATCAAGTATAATTATTGATTTAGAAAAAACAAATTATGAGTTTAATATTATCTGTTGCAATCATCGTTTTTATTTTTGTGGTAATTTTTCAAATTGCCAAAGCAAGTGAGTACGTATCAATTTTAAAAGGCGAAGAAGCCAGTCGTCAACAAAACAACAAAATCAACGGATTTTTGATGGTTGCTTTTTTGGTCCTAGGCTTTGTAGGTATTTATGTTTGTAATAAAATCTACTATGGTAAAACGCAATTAGCACAAGGTGCAGCAAGTGTTCAAGGAGAGAAAGTAGATGAAATGCTGTTTATAACCTTAATTGTTACTGGTATTGTGTTTGTCATTACCCAATTTTTATTATTTTGGTTTGCGTATAAATACCAAGAAGATAAAAATCGTAAAATATTCTTCTTTACGCATAGCACTAAATTAGAATTACTTTGGACAGCTATTCCTGCTATTGCATTAACCATTCTTGTAGTGTTTGGTTTACGCAACTGGTTTTTCTTTACATCGGAAGCGCCTAAGAATGCATTGGTCGTAGAAGTGACTGGAAAACAATTTGGATGGATATTCCGTTATCCAGGAAAAGACGCTGTGTTTGGAAAAAAATATTACAAGAACATTGACCCTGCTACGAACTCTGTGGGTATTGTATGGGACGATACTTATTCTAAAGACGATATTTTAACAGAGCAAACAATGTATGTGGTGAAAGGCACTCCTATTAAATTAATACTTGGCTCAAGAGATGTAATACATGATGTGGGATTAACGCATTTCCGTTTAAAGATGGACGCCGTGCCTGGTATTCCAACCACTATGTGGTTTACGCCTCTTTATACTACTAAAGAAATGCGTGAGAAAACAGGTAATCCCAATTTCAGTTATGAAATTTCTTGTGATCAAATGTGCGGTAATGGTCACTACTCTATGAAAGGAATTATAGAAGTGGTAGACCAAGAAGAGTATGATATGTGGATGGCAAAACAAAAGCCACAATACTTCACTGCATTTCCTGAAAAGGATCCCACTGCAGTGCCTGTGGCAGCAGCAGATACAACTGCTAAAGCAACCACAGCAAAAATGTAAAATAAACTTTAAGTAGGCATCTACTTAAATAAAAATAGAAAGATTAAAAATATTTAAATAAAAGGTATGAGTCACGAAGCAGCATTACATAATCATGAAGGTCATGAAAGTCACGGACACGATGATCACGGTCATCACGAACACCATGATACATTCTTAACTAAATATGTATTTAGTCAAGACCATAAAATGATCGCGAAGCAATTTTTGATCACAGGTATGGTTTGGGCAGTACTAGGTGGTTTAATGAGCGTATTATTCCGTTTGCAATTAGGGTATCCTGATTCTAGTTTTCCTTGGTTAGAGTCTCTCTTAGGTAAGTGGGCAAAGGGTGGTCAAATTACACCAGCAGCTTATTATGCTTTAGTAACCACACACGGAACTGTATTAGTATTCTTTGTATTAACTGCAGGCTTGTCGGGTACCTTTGCTAACTTTTTAATTCCACTTCAAATTGGAGCACGCGATATGGCGTCTCCATTTATGAATATGTTAAGCTATTGGTTTTTCTTTACCGCTAGTATGGTCATGTTATCTTCTTTATTTGTAGAAACAGGACCTTTCAGTGGTGGTTGGACGGCCTATCCTCCATTGTCTGCATTACACGATGCCTCTCCTGGTTCTAAAACAGGTATGGACTTATGGCTTATTTCAATGGCCTTATTCGTAGTCTCTTCTTTATTAGGAGGCTTGAACTATATCGCTACTATCTTGAACATGCGTACTAAAGGAATGACTATGACGCGCTTACCTTTAACTATTTGGGCATTGTTCTTTACAGCAGTATTAGGGGTATTATCTTTCCCAGTATTATTGTCTGGTTTAATCTTATTAATTTTTGATAGAAACTTCGGTACTAGTTTTTATCTATCTGATATTTTTGTGAATGGAGTAGGTGCTTTATCTAACGAAGGTGGATCTGCTATTTTATATCAACACTTATTCTGGTTCTTAGGTCACCCTGAGGTATACATTATCTTATTACCAGCCTTGGGTATGGTATCTGAGATTATATCTGTGAATTCTCGTAAACCTATTTTTGGTTATATGGCCATGTTGGGCTCTTTGTTTTCCATTGCTATTTTAGCCTTCTTAGTTTGGGCGCATCATATGTTCGTTACAGGATTAAACCCATTCTTAGGATCGGTATTCGTTCTATTGACTTTATTAATTGCAATACCTTCTGGTATTAAAGTATTTAACTGGTTAACTACTTTATGGAGAGGTAATATTCGTTTCACGCCAGGTATGTTATTCGCTATCGGATTTGTAAGTTTATTTATCTCTGGTGGTTTAACAGGTATTTGGTTGGGTAACGCTGCTTTGGATATTTATTTACACGATAGTTATTTCGTAGTAGCGCATTTCCATATTGTAATGGGTGTGGCCTCTATGTTTGGAATGTTTGCGGGTGTATACCACTGGTACCCTAAAATGTATGGCCGCTATTTAAATAATTCATTAGGTTACTTACACTTCTGGATTACATTTGCTGGCGCTTATTTAATTTTCTGGCCTATGCATTACCAAGGTTTAGCGGGTATGCCTCGTCGTTATTTCGATTTTAGCATTTGGGAAAGTTTCAAACAATTTGCTGATTTAAATCGTTTTATTAGTACAGTAGCCATGATTGTTTTTGCAACACAACTTTTATTCTTAATTAATTTCTTCTATTCAATATTTAAAGGACGTAAAGTAACGGTGTTGAATCCTTGGGAAGCAAATACTTTAGAGTGGACAACCCCTATTCGTCCTGGTCATGGTAACTGGCCTGGTGAAATACCAGAAGTGCACCGTTGGCCTTATGATTACGGTAAAGATGGACATGACTTTATTCCACAAAACACACCGGTGGGTGAGGATGAAACTGGTACACACTAATTAAAATATTCAGTTATTACAATGCCCTGATTTCAGGGCATTGTAATTTGATAATAATTTCTACTTGAAACAAACACTTACCAATTACGCGCAGTTAATGAAATTCACCCTGAGTTTTACAGTGGTGTTTACTTGTGTAATTTGTTATATGTTGGCACCAAAGGTGATGACCTATGATTGGCCCATGATTTTACTTTTAACCTTTGCGGGATTATGTATTACAGGAAGTGCGAACGCTATTAATCAAGCTGTTGAAAAAGATACCGATGCACAAATGAAGCGCACGGCAAATAGGCCTGTGGCTTCTGGTAGAATGTCTCAACAAACGGCTTACACTTTTGCTACTATTACAGGTGTTTTGGGAGTAGCTATTATGTGGAAGTATTTTAATTTTCCTTCAGCACTACTTTCTGCATTTAGTTTATTCTTATATGCTTTTATTTATACGCCGCTTAAAAAAATAAATTCAATTGCCGTTTTAGTAGGTGCTTTTCCTGGAGCCCTTCCTTGTTTAATTGGATGGGTAGCAGGCAACGACGATTTTGCCTATGCAGGCCTTGCATTATTCTTAATTCAATTCATTTGGCAGTTCCCACATTTTTGGGCCATTGCTTGGGTAACACATGCCGATTATTCTAGAGTAGGGTTTAAATTATTACCTGCTAAAGAAGGGCCTACACGTTTTACCGCACTACAATGTATTATGTATGCAGTGCTTATGATACCTATTGGTCTTCTTCCTTATTATTTAAACCTAACTGGACAAATAAGTATGTGGGTTTTATTAGTCGCTAATATTTTTATGGTCGTACAATGTGTAAGACTGTATCAAAATATGGGCGTGCCTGCTGCAAGAAGAGTAATGTTTAGCAGTTATATTTATTTACCCGTTGTTTATTTAGCCTTACTCGCAGATAAATTATAAAAGTTATATTATGGAAATAACATTAAATACAAAAAATAAAATACATCCACTTAAGATGTATTTATATGTAGGACTTGGCAGCATTGTAATGATCTTTGCTGGATTAACCAGTGCCTATATTGTAAAAAAGAGCCAGGCCAATTGGTTGGATTTTGAACTACCTAAAGTATTCTTTATTGCGACCGTGGTAATATTACTAAGTAGCTTTACCATGCAAATGGCGGTTAAAAAGGCTAAAGAAGGTCTTCAAAACCCTTACCGTAGTTTTTTAACTATAACCGCTATTTTAGGCGTGGTTTTTATGATTTTACAATACCAAGGCTTCATGGCACTTCAGGCCAATAATATCGCTTTAACGGGTGCAAGAAGCAATTCAGCAGCCTCCTTTTTGTTCGTTATTACCCTTTTGCACCTATTACACGTTTTAGGTGGGGTGATCGCCATCTTTGGGGTGCGTTTTAAGTCTTTGTCGGCCAATAACAACCCAGAAAATACCACGCCGGTAGAATTGGTATCCACCTACTGGCATTTTGTAGATATACTTTGGATTTACCTTTTTGTCTTCCTTCAATGGATTGGATAAAAGGGCCTAATTTGTTAAAGATAAATACAAAAAAACCCGGTTTTTTGATACGAATATCCTTGATAGCCAATATTTTTGCACTGAAATAGAAACTGAACATGTCAACAACAACAACCGCTTCGCCAAATGAAGCAAAATTGTGGGAAGGAGGGAAAAGCCCCTTTAATTCTGAGTACGGAAAAGTAATGATGTGGTACTTTCTAATGAGTGACGCCTTTACTTTTGGTGCTTTTTTAATCTCTTATGGTACAGTCCGTTTTTCAACCAACGGATGGCCTAACTCTAACGAAGTTTTTAAAAGTTTCCCATTTGCACCAGAAGGAGTAAACGCACCCTTGGTCTTTGTAAGTATCATGACTTTTATATTAATCATTAGCTCTGTGACCATGGTATTAGCAGTACATGCTGGTAAGAATATGGACAAGCAAGGCGTAGTGAGAAATATGATCTTAACTATTATAGGGGGTATCGCTTTTTTAAGTTGTCAAGCTTGGGAGTGGAATCATTTATTTCATGAAGGTGCTTGGTGGGGAGCGAATCCTTTTTTAAATGCCGATGGCACTGCGAGCACTACTAATTTTACCAACTTCTTTTTTACCATTACAGGTTTTCATGGCTTCCACGTATTTAGCGGGGTAGTTATTAATATCATTATGTTAATCATGACACTGTTAGATAAGTTTGAACAAAGAGGTCATTATTTAATGATTGAAAAAGCAGGTTTATACTGGCACTTTGTAGACTTAGTTTGGGTATTTGTATTTACCATCTTTTATTTATTATAATTAAGCATAAAGAAATTTATATGTCACATTCACACACAGACCAAGAAGCGCATAACGCAGAAGCGATGGCGGAAATTAAAAAAGTAACGATAATTTTATCAATATTTACTATTGTAGAATTAATCTTAGGTTTCTGGATGATTAGCTTGACTTCAGAAGGATTAATTTTAGCTATTAAGGGGACCATTGTTATTTTAATGATGGCTAAGGCTTTTTATATTGTTGCTTATTTTATGCACTTAAAGCATGAAGTAAAAAACTTAATCATGACCATTGTGGTGCCATTGTCATTATTCGTCTGGTTTATTGGGGCTTTTTTATGGGATGGTAGTTCATTCAGAAATTTGCGTAATAAATACAATCCTTATTTTAAAGAACAAGCCACTATAAAAGTGGAGAAGAAGGAGCACGGAGCAGCTAAGCACGAAGCTACTGATGCAAAGCATGAGGTGGCCCCTGCAGCAAAACATGAAACTATAGGAACAAGTCATGAAACTGCTAAACCGGAAGTAGAACCCTATTATTAAAAAGGAGCTCGAGGCCCTATAATAAGAAATTGAACCACCTCGATATTAGAGGTGGTTTTTTAAATATCTAATATGTCTAAGAAATCCATTTACGGTTTATTTATTGCACTGGTAATACCGATAGCCTGTTACCTGTGGTTAAAATCGTCCAGCGATACCGCTGTTATTATGCCTCGCCATTATTTATTAGATTCTGTTATAGAACAAGTAGTGGATGGCAAACAAAAATCGGATAGTATTTGGCATAAAACCAAGAATATAGAATTAGTGAATCAATTGGGTGATACGGTTCATTTATACGATCAGCAAGGGAAAATAATTATACTTGATTTATTTTTTACAAGCTGTCCTAGCATTTGCCCCAAGCTTACTAGTAATATGAGTAGGCTGCAACAATCTTTTACAAGAGGAGGAGATACTCGCAAAAAGGTAGACACTTCTATTGTTCATTTTATGTCTCTTAGTGTAGACCCTAATAGAGACAGCGTTCCTGTATTAAGGGCCTATGCCAATAAAACGGGAGTCATTGCCGACAACTGGTGGCTACTAACAGGCAATCGCGATTCTATTTA
>SHWX01000068.1 GCA_009693615.1 Chitinophagaceae bacterium
AGAAGTGCTTCTGCACAAGCTGCATTAGAAGCAAAAGGTTATAAAGCGGTTAACTTAGAAGGCGGTTTGAGCAGCTGGAAAATGAATGGATTTCCTGTAGAAGGCACAGTGAACAAAGCCCAAATGAGCGTTGAGGATTTGAATACAACATTCAGTTCTAATAAAATGGTACTACTTGAAGTTGGAGGCGATTGGTGCCCACCTTGCAGAAAAATGCTACCCGTACTTGAAACCTTAAAACAAAAGCCTGCTGCCCCTTTTTATTTTTTAAGAGTAGATGGAGCTAATGATATAGAGGTAATGAAATCTCTAAATGCTGAAGGCCTACCTACTTTTATTTTATTTAAAAATGGCAAAGAAACTTGGAGACATGAAGGATTGGTAACACTAGAAGAATTTAATGCTGCGCTGAAATAAATAAGAGGATAAATAAGAACCTTTTTAAACAGGTTTTCTATAGCCTCTTAAAAAATCGTTAATGGGCATTCTCTTTTTACCTTCCCATTGAATATCATCAATGCCAATGTAACCATTGCTGCAAGCAATTTTAGCAAATGTTTTGCCATCGGTAATAAAGGTCCCTGCTTTTTCTGCAGCAGGTGTATCAATTATATGTGTGGTAAATAACTTCACAATTTTCCCCTCTATTTTGGTAATGGCTCCTGGAAAAGGCGCAAGCCCTCTGATTAAATTATGAATAGTAATAGCAGGGTTCTCCCAATTAATTGCACAGTCAGTTGTAAATATTTTAGGCGCATGTTTTAGTTCAACACTTATTTCCGATTGTACCTTTGCTTGAATGGAATTATTATTTAGCCCTTCAATCGTTTTTACGAGTAATGCAGCACCCACTTCTTTCATGGTATCGTGCAATTCACCGGCGGTCATGTTTTCGCTAATATCAATGGGTGTTTGTAATAATATATTACCTGTATCAATGGCATGTTGCAATTGAAAAGTGGTTACCCCGGTTTGTTTTTCTCCATTAATAATGGCCCAATTAATGGGAGCAGCTCCTCTATATTGAGGCAGTAAAGAGCCATGTACATTTAAAGTACCCATGGGAGGAAAAGACCAAATAATTTCGGGCAGCATTCTAAAAGCAACCACCACTTGAAGGTCGGGCTTTAGTGTTTTAAGGGTATCAAAAAATTCGGGAGATTTTAGTTTTTCTGGTTGTAAAACGGGAATATTATTTTCAATAGCAAATTGTTTAACCGCACTTTCTTGAAGCTGCATTCCTCTACCGCCTGGTTTATCCGGAGCCGTAACAACCGCTACCACATTCATTTTAGCTGCTAATAAGGCGCTTAAAGAAGCCACTGCAAAAGCAGGGGTACCCATAAAAATAATCCTAGGTTTTTTGTCCATTACGCAAAGTTAGTTTATCTGCCATAATTATGTACTTTTGCCCTTTGCACCCTAGGTGCCATACTAAAAATAAACAATATGCAACAAGTAAAAAATGGGGATACCATTCAAGTGCATTATCACGGTACTTTAACTAGTGGTGAGACTTTTGACTCTTCAGAAGGAAGAGCTCCTTTGGAATTCGAAGTGGGTAAAGGAATGGTTATTCCTGGTTTCGATACTGGTGTTTTAGGCATGACAATGGGCGAGAAAAAAACAATCAATATTCCATTTATGGAAGCCTATGGTCCAAAACAACCCGAGATGATTGTTGAATTTCCTAAAGCGCAATTTCCTGCAGATTTAAATCCAACAGAAGGAATGGCTTTAACGATGAATAATGTTCAAGGACAACAGTTTCAAGTAGTCGTGGTAGAAGTGAAAGAAGAAGTGGTGGTTTTAGATGCCAATCATTCTTTAGCTGGCCAAGACTTAACCTTTGCTTTAGAATTGGTAAAAATCGATTCTCCATCAACTATTATTATGCCCTAAAATTGGTAATATTAGGCCTTCTTATTTCTATAAAATGTCCCGCGTCTTTGTAAGGTGTCGGGACATTTTAATTATCTTTAGTTATGGGTATTGCGCGTCCTAATATTGGTCAAATGGGTGGGAATAATTTAACAAATTGATAGTTATTCACATCCATATAATTTCAAACAAAACGATTTAACTTTAATTTATAAATTAAACGCTATGCTTTTTTTGTTACAAGTTGCTGAAGATAAAATTTCATTATTGAGTTTATTGCAAAAAGGTGGATGGATTATGTATCCATTGTATTTCCTTTTAGTGATTGCCATATTTGTTTTTATTGAGCGTGTTTTAGCGATTAAAAAAGCAGGCACCATGGATCCTAAATTTATGTTTATTATTAAGGACCATATTTTATCTGGAAATATTGATGCTGCAAAAATTATGGCTAAGAATGCAGGCAATCCGGTAGCGAAGATGATTGAAAAAGGCATTATGAGAATAGGCAAACCTATTGAGTCGGTTGAAAAAAGTATGGAAAATGTAGGGAAGTTAGAAATGTATTCTATGGAGCGTAATTTAAATATTTTGTCTTTGGTAGCAGGTATTGCTCCTATGTTTGGTTTCTTAGGTACCATTATTGGTATGGTACAATTATTTTATGGTATTGCTTCTACAGGAGAATATACTTTAAATACTATTGCTGGTGGTATTTATACTAAAATGATTACTTCAGCAACAGGTTTAATCATTGGACTTATTGCCTATGTGGGCCATAATTATTTATCTACTCAAATAGATAAGACGGCGAATAAAATGGAAACAGCTAGCGCCGATTTTTTAGATATTTTACAAGAAACTACTCATTCTTAATCTATGAATTTAAGAAAGCGATTAAGAAATTCTCCAGAAGTGCATACAGGTGCCTTGAATGATATATTATTTATATTATTATTATTCTTTTTAATAGTGTCTACACTAGCGAATCCCAATGTCATTAAGGTTTCTAATCCCAAGGCTTCTAGCGATACCAAGGCTAAACAAACAGTAGTGGTAACTATTGACAAAGAACAAAAATTGTTCATTGGTTCTAAGGCTGTTACTATTGAGACCTTGCCTAATGAATTAAAATTATTTTTAGCCAAAGAAACGGAGAAGCCTTCAGTGGTAATAAACGGCGATAGTGTTGCCAATTTAGGGGTAACTATTCAGGTGATGCAAATTATTAAGTCCTTAGGTGCTACACCCGTAGTAGCGGTAAACCCTGCGCATTAATTTATTGGTAAGTCTCTACTTATTTTAAGCTTGCTCTAACCATTCTGTTTTTTCCAAAACTATCCTGTCTTAATTCGGCGTGATAATTCAATTCATCTAATAAAGCAAGTATTGCTTTTCCCTGATTATAATGTATTTCAAAAAATAGCTGTCCATTTTTAGATAAATTTTGCTTTCCAATTTTAGCAATGGCTTTATAATAAATAAGCGGGTCCTCGTTCGAAACAAATAAAGCAATCGATGGTTCAAAGTTGAGCACTTGCTCTTGCATATCTTTTTTCTCTCTTAATGGAATATAAGGGGGGTTGCTTACAATAATATCATAACTATTATCAAGTGCCGCTGTATTTAAAATATCTTCTTCCATCCACTCTATAGAGGCATTTAAATTTTTAGCATTGATTTGAGCTATAGCTAAAGCATCTTTACTAATATCTAATCCTATTAGTGTGCAATTAGGTAGGGCCAATTTTAAGGCAATGGGAATACAACCTGAGCCTGTACCTATATCTAAAATAGATAAAGGTTTATTCATAATGCTTGCATAAGAAATAATCCATTCTACTAGTTCCTCGGTTTCGGGTCTGGGTATTAAGATCTGTTCATTCACCATTAATTCATTACCCATGAACCAAGCTTTTCCTAATATATATTGAATGGGTTTGCCCCCTAATAATTGCTGGGCGTAATTTTCTAATAATGCTTGCTGCTCCTTACTCAATCCCGTGTTTACATTTACAATTTGTTGCATCCTATTCCATCCAGTAACCGCTTCAATAAGCATACCTATTAAACTAGTCAATTCGACTGCATCAATTTTAGAAGACAGCGTTTGTTTTAGGAATATTTTAATTTCTTGTAAACTCATACCAGCTTGTTTCAAATGGCTTAATATTTATAAAAGCCTTCACCCGTTTTTATACCTAATTTTCCTGCTTCCACCATATCCACTAATAAAGGGCAAGGTGCATATTTTGAATTATTAAAACCTTCTTCCATAATGGTCATGATATTCTTGCAAACATCTAATCCTATATAGTCGGCCAATTGTAAGGGTCCCATGGGATGCGCCATTCCCAATTTCATAATTTGATCAATGGTTGCTGCATCACTAATGCCTTCCGAAAAAGCATAAATAGCTTCGTTAATCATGGGTATTAAAATTCTATTGGCAATAAAGCCAGGTGCATCTTTCACTACACAAGGAATTTTATCAATGGTTTTGGTTAATGCCACAATGGTATCTGTAACAGTGCTAGCAGTAGCTGCTCCATTAATAATTTCAACCAATTTCATAATAGGTACCGGATTCATAAAATGCATACCAATAACCAGAGATGGTCTCTTAGTCACTGCCGCTAATTGCCCAATAGAAATAGAAGAAGTATTAGTGGCCAAAATACAATCGGGCTTTGTGTGTTCATCCAAACTAGAGAATATCTTTTTTTTAATCTCACTGTTTTCAGTGGCGGCTTCAATGACTATGTCAGCATGGACTACTCCTTCTTCTATAGTAGCGTAAGTCCTAATATTAGCAAGGGTACTTGCTTTATCTTCAGCTGTAATAGTTTGTTTGGCAATTTGTCTATCTAAATTTTTTTCAATAGTGGCCATTGCTTTTTCTAAAGCAGTTGCTTGCGCATCTATTAATTGAACCTTAAACCCTTTTTGTGCAAAAACATGCGCAATGCCATTGCCCATGGTGCCAGCACCAATGACTGCAATATTTTTCATAAGAAACTATCTTTTAGATTTGTAATCTCCCCTTTTCCATGAATTGATAAAACTTCGCCAAGCACTTGGGTTTAACAAATTCATAGGAGGCAATTGCCCAGAGTAATAATATTTAGTAGCTTGTTGTGTTAAGGAAGCACCAACTGCTTCTCTGCCATCAAATGGTAAGCTAGAGAGTATAACTCTTTTCTGACTCATGCTTGTATTTTTTCTAGCAGTTTCGTACAAGTCGTCATCTACTTTTGCATTCACAAAATCTCTTTCAAACTGTGCACGCGAAGGTCTTGCTCTTAAAATAGTGGCGGGTAAGAAATTCGTATCATTCACCATTAACTGAATCACACTATATTGATTGCCTTCCAATTTTAATGGAATTAATATGGTTCTATTTTTAAAGCCCACGCAAGAAAATGTAATAGTCTCGCCTTTATTCACTGCAATAGAAAAAACGCCATCGTTATTGGTAATAGTCCCACGGCCTTTTTTTTCCACTAAGACGCTTGCAAAAGGAATGGCCCTTAAGCTATCTGCTGTCATAATAACACCATATAATTGAATCACAGAATCGCGGTAAATATCGACCGTTTGAGCATAGGCCTTGTTTTGGCTAAAGCTAGCCAGGGTAATCATAGTTATAAATAATGCCTTTCTCATGTAGGTGCAAATTTAAGCCTCTATCTTTAAATAATCGAACAGAATTTTGAATATTCTGCCTCTTAAAACAGCAAAATAAGTGTAATGAGCGTTAACTTTGCAGCGGTCTAAATTTTTTAACAAAAACTTCCAAAATGACTAGTGCGGATATTTTAAAGGCCTTAAGTAATGTGCAGGAACCGGATTTGGGTAAGGACTTGGTGACCTTGAATATGATTAAAGACCTCCAAGTAGACGGAGATAAGGTAAGCTTTACCATTGTGCTCACAACGCCCGCCTGTCCAATGAAGGATTTAATGAAAAATGCCTGTGAAAATGCCATTAAATTACTAGTGAATAAGGCAGCCATTATTGAAGTAAATTTTACTTCTAATACCACCAGTTTAAGAAAAGATGAAAAGAAGGTTTTAGGACAAGTTAAAAATATTATTGCGGTGGTGAGTGGAAAGGGAGGTGTGGGGAAAAGTACCGTTTCTGCTAACCTTGCATTAGCCTTAGCAGAAGGGGGCGCCAAAGTGGGTTTAATGGATGCCGATATTTATGGTCCAAGCGTTCCTATTATGTTTGGTGTAAGAGGGCAAAGGCCTTTGATGAAAGATGGAGATGGGAATGGAATCATTATTCCTTTAGAAAAATATGGTATTAAATTAATGAGTATTGGATTACTAGTAGACGAAAAAGATGCGGTGGTTTGGAGAGGTCCAATGGCAAGTAGTGCTATTCGTCAATTCATTACCGATGTAGATTGGGGAGAGCTTGATTATTTAGTCATTGATATGCCACCGGGCACTGGCGATATTCATTTAACGGTTATGCAAACTGTTCCTGTTACAGGCGTAGTTATTGTCACTACACCACAAACAGTAGCATTAGCCGATGCTAAAAAAGCCATTGCCATGTTTGGTCAGGCCAATGTGAAAGTACCCATTATTGGTTTAATTGAAAACATGTCTTATTTTACGCCAGCTGAATTACCTAACAATAAATATTATTTATTTGGTAAGCAAGGCGGACAAAACTTAGCCACAGAATATGATCTAGCATTTTTAGGAGAAATTCCATTGGTACAATCTATAAGAGAAGGGGGTGATACAGGTGTGCCTGCCATGGTAGGAGAAGAAGAAGTTTCTAAAGCTGCCTTAAGAGGGGTGGTGTCCAATGCAGTTCGTCAAATAGCCATTAGAAATGCAAATCTTCCAAGAACAGAAACGATATCAGTAGACTAATATGCCTCATAAAATTATCATAGCCATTGACGGTTATTCTTCTTGCGGAAAAAGCACTTTAGCCAAGTCCTTAGCCGCTAAGCTAGCCTATGTGTTTATAGACACAGGGGCTATGTACCGAGCGGTGGCACTTTATTTTTTAAGAAATAGTATTGATTTTGATAATGAATCTCAAATTGTAAAGGCTTTAGGGGAGATAAAATTAAACTTTGTATATAATGCTATAAGTTTAAAAAGTGATATGGTATTAAATGGAGAAAATGTAGAAGCGGAGATAAGAGAAATGCGGGTGAGTGAAAAAGTGAGCGAAGTGGCCACCATTGGCCCTGTGAGAGACTTTGCAGTGGCGCAACAACAAGCCATGGGTGAATTCAAAGGTATTGTAATGGATGGCAGAGATATTGGTACCGTTGTATTTCCGAATGCTGAGCTTAAAATTTTTGTAACCGCCAACCCAGCTATTAGAGTGGAGAGAAGATTTTTAGAATTACAAATAACGAACCCGGCTATTCGTAAAGAAGAAATTGAAGCGAATTTGCAACATAGAGACTTAATGGATACCACTAGAGAACGAAGCCCATTAAAACAAGCTGAAGATGCAATTGTTTTAGACAATACAAATATGACAAGAGAAGAACAATTTAATTTGGCACTTAGTTGGGCGATTGCCAATATTGGATAACATCGTCTAGGGCTTCTTCTACATTATAATAACCTGCAATTTTTCTAATCACCGATTCCACCACTGTGTCAGGGCAGCTCGCACCACTGGTCATTAAAATTGTCACTGTATTTTTAGCAGGTAAATATTTTTCTATAATTTCTTCCGACTTGTCATTCCAATTGGTTTTAATAATTTTATTTTCATCAATTATTTTATTTGCATCGTCTATAAAATAAGTAGGCAGCTTTTGCTCACATAATTCCACTAAATGCGAACTATTGCTGCTATTTTTTCCACCCATCACAATGGCTAAATCGGCAGGGGTGTTTAATAATTCTAAAACTGCAGACTGGTTATCATTGGTAGCATAGCAAAGTGTATCACGGGTATCAGCAAAGTGAGTACTTGCACTTTCCTTGCCAAATTTTTCTATAATTATATTTTTTAAATAATCAGAAATGGCTTGTGTATCTGTAGCAAGTTGAGTCGTTTGATTAATGACTCCTAATTTTTCAAAATGAATGCTTGGATCAAAACCAGCCGAGTATCTATTTTTAAAATGTTTTTCAAAATCGGTCATAGGTAAAGCGCCTGTAATAATTTTACCTAAAATAATGGCTTCCTGCATGTCGTTGACAATTAAAGTAGGTGCTTTATGTGCGGCATGTGAAAAAGTGGCCCTAGTTTCTTCATGTTTAGGTTTACCGTGAATAATAATAGTATACCCTTTTTTGGCAATTTGATCTCCACGATTCCATACCTTTTCCACAAATGGGCAAGTAGTATTGTACTTATGAATTTCAATGCCAATAGCATTTATTTTTGCTTCTAATTCTAAAGTAGTACCAAAGGCAGGTATAATAACTACATCTTCTTTCGTTAGATTACTTAATGGAATTATTTCATTCCCATTGGTATCGTGTAAAAATTGAACCCCTTTTTTAGTTAAGTCGGCATTTACTTGAGGATTATGTATCATCTCACTTAAAAGAAATATTCTTTTTCCTTTATTTTCCTCAATGGTTTTATAGGCAATCTCAATTGCATTTTCAACACCATAACAAAATCCAAAATGACGGGCAAGGTATATCTTTAGAGGTCCTATATCAATGAGGGCCGGACTAAAGTCTTTTTTTAATTTATCCTCTTCCTTGCGCTTATTTTTAATAGCACTAATGAGTGTACTACGATAACCGACAGGAACTTCAAAATGCTTCATGGGTAACTTTTATTGACTTATGGACACAAAAGTACATGGTTCGCTTCTTTTTACCCATTTTTCCCTCAAACATTGCCTATAAATCTAGGCTTTACTAGTATAGGCTACTTATCTTTGCGCCATGAAT
>SHWX01000069.1 GCA_009693615.1 Chitinophagaceae bacterium
ATAGCCAATTTCTGCTTAGCTATTTCTTTGTTTTGGCGTAAAAAACTCACTTGTAACATCGGGTCAAATTTTAGCAAAGATAATCAAAGCATTGTACTACGCCTAGATATCCCCTACCTTTGCCTCATAAATTGAAAAAAGGATATGGCCTCCATAAATGACGACTTTCAGACTAGGTGGTGGGATTTAGAGAAAAGACTGATGGATCGCTTCGGTAAAAAACCCGATGTTGAATCTATATTATTCCTCATTGGGCTTCAAGAAACAGGCTTTTTAATTGAAAAAATAAGCAAGGAACAAAAGCAGGACCTCATGCATGTGGCTATTTGTAAGATACTGGCAAGCAGTGGCTATTATATACTAGAAGGCCTAGACGAAGAGGGTTGGCCGCATTTTAAGCAATTAAAGGGCCTACCTACCATGGACCTCATTGAACAAGAAGGATTTTTAAAAGACCATATATTACTCTATTTTGAAAACAATAGCTTCTAGCGCATTGTTTTTTTAGTGTTTTTTATGAATCTTTGCAACAATAAAAAATAAACTATGCAATTCCCAGCCGACTTACGTTACACAAAGGACCACGAATGGATTAAATTAGAAGGCAATACTGCCACTATTGGTATTACCGATTTCGCTCAAGGCGAATTGGGGGATATTGTATACATTGATATTAATACTGTAGGAAAAATGCTTTCTGCTGAAGCCGTATTCGGAACAGTAGAAGCCGTAAAAACAGTAAGTGATTTATTTTTACCAGTATCGGGTACTATTTTAGAAGTGAACCCTGCTTTAACTGCACAACCAGAATTAGTCAATACCGACCCTTATGGCGCAGGATGGATGGTGAAAGTAACTGTTGTGAATACTGCTGATGTTGCAGCTTTATTAACCAGTGAGGCGTATAGTCAGTTGGTTCATTAATCCATTATGACAAATTCATTTAAAACTTTAGTTTGGGTCATTTTTGAATTTGTGCTCATATTTATTTTATTAAGTATGCCCAGTAGCGGTGAACCAGGCACAGGCTGGATTTCCTATTTATTGGAATTGCCTTTTGCAGATAAAGTAATTCATGTAGGATTATTTGGAAGCTTAGCCTTATCTATATTCTCCCATTTTGAACAGTATTCAAGTATTTCTTTTAGGTCAATAAGAACAAAGGCATTGTCATTAATAATTTGTATTTTGTTTGGAATAGGCATGGAATTTTATCAAAAATATTTTGTGCCATCTAGAGGTTTTGAAGTGGGTGATATGTTAGCAGATGCCATGGGAGCCTTGCTCGCACTGCCTTTTTTTAATTGGGTCAGGCATTATATACAACCAAAAGCGAAATTAATATAAATGGGTATTGAAAAAGATATACAACAAACGAATTTCAGAAATGAATTTCAAAAAATGAGTATCAATATCATTTATACTGCTAATTGGTTAAATGAGAAGATGGGCCAAATTTTAGCTACAGAAGATATTACCCAACAACAATATAATATTTTAAGAATTTTACGTGGTAGCGAATGTCCATTGAGTACTTTAAAAATTAGAGAACGCATGCTAGATAAGATGAGCGACACCAGTAGAATTGTAGACCGCTTAATTGTAAAAGGCCTAGTAGAAAAAACGGCCTGTGTAAAAGATAAAAGACTGGTAGATATTATAGTTACTAAAAAAGGACTGCAATTATTAGAAAAATTAGATGCTTTAAATGAGCAGATAGATTCCATCTTAAAAGGCGTGAGTGAAAAAGAGGCCGTTACTATGAATCAAATTTTAGATAAGCTTAGAGAAGATACCCAGCATTTATAAATTTAAATTAGTACCGATGCGTTTATTAATGAGTATCCTATTTATAGGATTTTTTCTTTTTACAAAAGCACAACCCACTTTTAACGATAAAAATGTTTTTGAATTCAGAGGTGTATGGATAGCTACTGTTGAAAATATAGACTGGCCTAGTAAAAGAGGCTTATCCAATCAATCGCAGAAAGAAGAATTTATAACGCTACTGGATAGGCATCAAAAAAATGGCATGAACGCTATTATTATGCAAGTGCGCCCTTCTGGCGATGCCTTTTATCCCTCTACTTTAGAGCCTTGGAGCGAATACCTAATGGGTACGCAGGGCTTGCCTCCTAGCCCTTTTTATGACCCATTAGAATTCATGATTATCGAAACGCATAAAAGAGGTATGGAGTTTCATGCATGGATAAATCCTTACCGCGCGGTATTCAATGTAAAAAGGTCAAGTGTAGCCCCTAGTCATATTTCTAAAATACATCCAGAATGGTTTTTAACCTATGGAGATAAAAAATATTTTAATCCAGGTCTACCACAAGTATGGCAACACACTAACCGAATTGTAAGAGACTTAGTAAGTAGGTATGATATTGACGCCATTCATATGGACGATTATTTTTATCCTTACCGTATTGCAGGGAAAGAATTTCCGGATGAAAAAACCTATCAACAAAATAAAAGAGGCTTATCTAAGGAAGATTGGAGAAGAAGTAATTGCGATACCATTGTTAAACAATTATATGCAAGCATTCACCAAATAAAACCTGGTGTACAGTTTGGCATTAGCCCCTTTGGTATTTGGCGCAATAAATCAAAAGATGCAAGAGGTAGTGATACCAAGGGGGGACAAACCAATTACGACGATTTATACGCCGATATATTATTATGGTTAGAAAAAGGTTGGGTAGATTATATAGCGCCACAAATTTATTGGGAGCATGGACATCCACTTGCCAATTACGACACCATTATTGATTGGTGGGACCAAAATAGTTATGGGAAAAATTTATACATCGGTCATGGTATCTATAAAGCAGGTAGCAATACTGCTTGGAGAGATAAAAATGAACTGCCTTATCAAATTAAAAGAATGCGCGGTTTAAAAAACACGAGCGGTAGTGCTTATTATAGTAGTACTAGTTTTAAAAACAATACTAATAATTGGAACGACAGCTTGCAACAAAACTATTATCAAAAACCGGCCTTAATACCTACCATGCCTTGGCTAGTGCAGTATAAAGTGGAAGCGCCTATTGCAAATAAGCAAAGTAGTAACAGTTATCAAATACAAGTGAAATTAGCAAGCAGCATTAAACAATATGCAATATTAGAAAGTACAAACAACCAATTTTCGGTAGCTGCTATTCTAATGCCCGATACTAAAATAATTAATTTAAACAGTTTAGGTATTCAGAAAAAATCAAACACGCAGTACTGGCTGGTAGCCATAGGAAAACAAAATCAACTAAGTAGTTTAGTGGCGCTTAACTAACGCTACATAATGATACACTAATCGTAGACACGCTTTAACAAAGACTGTTCATTGGCTTTAATGATTAATGGAACATGTTCCACTACCGTCATGTCATTGTCTAGTCCAAAGGCTTTTTGATCGGTTTGGGCTAATTGCTTGATATTAAAGTATACGTCCATGATAAAGTCCTCTCTTATAGATAATTCATTTTCAATAGAGAAGAAGCTTTCAATAATTACATAAGTAATATCGGTATGAAAGTCCTTACTTTTCAAGGATTCATATTTACTATAAATACCTAATTCCTGAGACTCATTTAATTCCTGCATTACCTTTTTAAAACATAGGTTCACGCGGGGTTGAATTCGGAAGCCTAATTTAAAATCGACACGCATTACTTTATCATCTACTAATTCACGAATAGAATATTCCATTCCATAAGGAGAGTCTGTTCTGTCAATATGTAAAAACCAATATATATCGGCGCGTTTTGGTTTTCTATTTAAAATAGAATCAATGATACGATGTTCAATTTCACGGTAATTATTGGCCTTGGTCAAATACACTAAATGGGTAGCATACTTAGGCATATCCTTATCTGCACTTAATTCAGAAAGGGGTTCTAAGTAATCTTTCAATTTTACAAAGTCCAAATAACGATTGGTAATTTTTCTTGCTCTATGCCAAATTAACATTATGAAAATGATGCTGAATGAAAAGCCTAAAGTGATATAAGCATGTTTAATTTTAATAACATTCGCTAAAAAAAAGGAGATTTCCACTGTGCTAAAAATTAATATAACAATAGCCACCAGCGTTTGATTCCATCTTCTAACATTCAACAAGTAAAAATTTATTAAAACCGTGGTCATCATCATAGTTAAAATAACCGAAAAGCCATAAGCGTTTAGCATACTTTCACTATCTCTAAAAAAGAACAGCATTGAAATACATCCAAACCATAATAATAAATTAAAACTTGGAATATAAATTTGTCCTTTTTGATCCGTTGGAAATTTTACAGTCACCCTTGGCCAAAAGTTCATGCTAATGGCCTCATTAATTAAAGCAAAAGAACCACTAATTAAAGCTTGGCTTGCAATGATGGTTGCAAAAGTGGCAATACCAATACCAATTAATAAAAACCAATGCGGCATTAATTCATAAAAAGGATTCATTTCACCAATGGTCTGGCCCATATGTTGCATTAGCCATACTCCTTGCCCCATATAACTAAATACCAAGGCTATCTTTACAAAAATCCAACTTACTTGAATATTGATACGCCCACAATGTCCTAAATCACTATACAAAGCCTCCGCCCCAGTAGTACACAAAAACACAGCGCCTAATAACCAAAAGCCTTTCGGATAATTTGCAAGCAAGTCATAAGCATAATAAGGATTCAATGATTTTAAAATTTCTATATTTCCTAAAACAGGAATAAGACCAAGAATCAAAATCATCGAAAACCAAATTAACATGATAGGTCCAAAAGCAAAACCAACAATCTTGGTGCCGAATCTTTGAAAGAAAAACAAAAGCGAGATAATACCAAAAACAATGCCTACCGTCAAATTATTACCAGGTACAAAAATGGTTTCTAGCCCTTTTACATCTTTTAAAGCTTCAATAGCAGATGAAACAGAAAGTGGGGGTGTGATCATACCCTCTGCTAATAATAATCCAGCGCCAAAGATGGCAGGAATATAAATCCATTTTACATAACGACGAATTAAAGCAAACAAAGAAAAAATGCCGCCCTCACCACGGTTGTCTGCGCGTAACGTCAACAATACATATTTGAAAGTGGTTTGCAAAGTGAGTGTCCAAAAAACACAAGATATTGCACCATATACTAACTGCTCGGTAATAATTTTGTTATGAACGATGGTTTTAAATACATACAATGGGGAGGTTCCGATATCACCATAAATAATGCCGAGTGTAACGATTAAACCTGCAACAGAAAGTTTGTGTGCATGTTGCCCGCCAGATGTTTGTGCCATGGATGAGAGTAAATTGAGAACAAAGTTTATAAAAATAATAATTAGAAACAGCTTATTAGGCTAAGTATTTTGCAAATACTGCCATTTATTTTTACTAAGGCTTGTAAGTACCCCATTTTGCTTCCACCGCTTTGAAGCGAAAATCAAAAATTCCTTCAAGCTGCTTTTTAACCAAAACTACCTGGGCGATATCCCCTAAAAAGCCCAAAGGAATTTTATAATGCACGATATCTTCCATTTTCACACCCCCTTTTACCTCGGCAAAATGGTGCTGATGGTGCCACATGGAATAAGGACCAAAGCGCTGTTCGTCTACAAAATAGGCGCCTTCCTTCACATGGGTAATTTCTGTCATCCAATAAAGTGGTATGCCTAAGAGTGGCTTTACCGTGTATTCTATAATTTGGCCAGGGTACATTTTAGCACCATGGTACTTACTAATAATATTAAAGCCCATTTTTTCAGGGGTTATTTTAGCAAGGTTGGCTGGGCTACTAAAAAATTCCCAGGCTTCTTGAAGGGAAATAGGAATAAACTGCTCGGTGTGGAGGCTATAAACTTTTGACATACTATTAGAACAAGTAAGTCTTGTTTTTGTTGTAATAATTCACCCTAAAGCCATTAATTTTATCCTATGATAACTAAGGCCGCCCAATTAAAGGCATTTGAAACCATTTACGAGAACTTAAATGCCCAACAAAAACTGGCCGTGGATACCATTGATGGTCCCGTGATGGTCATTGCAGGACCTGGTACGGGCAAGACCCAAATACTCGGCGCCCGCATTGGTAAAATACTTTTAGAAACCGATACTGCTGCTGAAAATATATTATGTTTAACCTATACAGATGCAGGCGCCATTGCCATGCGCAAAAGATTAGTCGGTTTTATTGGGGCCAGTGCTTATAAAGTGAATATTGCTACTTTTCATTCTTTTTGTAACGATATCATTCAAGATAATTTATACTTATTTGAAAAGCCCAGCCTAGATCCAATTTCTGAATTAGAAAAAATTGAGCTCTTAAAAAAACTCATCGACCAATTTGAGAAAAACAATCCTTTAAAAAGATACCGAGGCGATGTATACTATGAAATGAATAATCTGAGCAGGTTATTTAGCGCCATGAAAAAAGAAGGTTGGACCAGTACTTATTTAGTGGAGCAAATTGAACGCTACATTACTGAAATTCCAACTAGAGATGAATTTGTATATAGGAGAAAGTACAAACAGTTTGAAGCAGGAAGTTTGAAACAGGGACTCGTAGACACTGCCATGGAAAAAATGGAAAAATTAAAAGCCGCCGTACTTGCTTTCGATGCTTACCAAGCACTGATGAAATCTCATAGCAGGTATGATTTTGATGATATGATTAATTGGGTGATTGCTGCTTTTAAAGAAAATAAAAACTTACTGGCGCAGTACCAAGAAAAATATTTATACATTTTAGTAGATGAATACCAAGATACTAGCGGAACACAAAATGAACTGGTACAATTATTAGTGAACTATTGGGACCAACCCAATTTATTTGTAGTAGGCGATGACGACCAGAGTATATTCAGGTTCCAAGGTGCCAATGTTGAAAACATGTTGCACTACCAAAAGCACTACCATCATGACATTACCACCATTGTACTTGAAAATAATTACAGGTCTACCCAACCTATTTTAAATGCCTCTACTTTATTAATTAATAATAACCAAGAAAGGCTTATTAATAAAATGGACGGGCTCTCCAAAAATTTAATTGCTTCTTTACCAGAAAATAAAAATATTGAAATTCTTCCTTCTATTTATGCCTACAACGATCCTCAAGAAGAAATGATAGGCATTGCAGAAAAAATTAATCAACTCATACAAACAGGTACCCATCCCAAGGATATAGCGGTATTGTATAAAGAAAATAAATACGGAGAAGAGATTGCGCATTTTTTACAACAAAAAAACATTCCTTTATTTAGTAAAAGAACGGCTAATTTATTTGATCAGGTTCTCATTCAACAAATTATTAGAATATTAGACTACTTAGCCTGCGAATGGGATCAGCCCAACGAAGGGGCTAATATATTATTTGAAATTTTACATTTCTCTTGGTGGAAAATTTCACCTATTACTATTGCGACATTAACCGTAGAAGCGAATCAATTAAAATATGCGCATCCAGAAAATACTTTTAGAAAAGTATTAATTGATAAAACAAAGGAGGTACAAACTGCTTTGTTTAGTGAAGGCGGCATGAGTGAAGTAGCCAAGGCCATGCAAGTATTAGAAGACTTAATGGGTCAAGTAGCCAATGTAACCTTGGTGAATTTAGTAGAACAGATTTTACAAAAAACAGGTATTATTCAAAATGTTTTAACGGGGCCAAATAAAAACCATGAATTAAATTTAGTAAGTACCTTTTTCGATTTTATTAAAGAAGAAACCCATCGTCATCCAACCCTACATTTAAACAGTTTGGTAGATATGTTAAAACTCATGCGAAGAGAAGATATTCGTTTGCCTCTTCCTATTACTACCGGCAGCGAAGCGGGCGTGAATTTATTAACCACCCATGGCAGTAAGGGTTTGGAATTTCAATATGTATTTTTAGCAGGCACCAATGCGCAGTATTGGGAAAAGAAAAGAAGAACTGCAAGTGCAGGCTATACCCTACCCGATACTGTTTTAAGTAGTTTAGAACATGCAGATGATAAAGAAGAATTAAGAAGATTATTTTATGTAGCCATTACTAGGGCTAAACAATTTTTAACTATTTCATATAGTCAGTATAAAGCAGATGGCAAAGAAGCAGAACCTAGTCAGTTTATTATTGAAGTATTGGAAGGCAAAGAAGCGAGCATTCAGAAAATAGAATTACCGCAGGATACCAAAACAGCTTATAAGCTACTTCGCTTGCAAACAGCACCGATGCCGGAAATTCAACAACTAGAAGATGATTTTATCAATCCTAAACTTGAAAAGTTTTCGATGAACGTAACGGCACTGAATAATTATTTAAAATGTCCTTTACATTTTTACTATAATAGTTTAATTCGAGTGCCTGCTGGAAAATCGGAGGCCACAACTTTTGGTTCAGCCATTCATGATGCTTTGAATAAGTTATTTAAGAAAATGCAAGAAGCAGGCAATAATAGTTTTCCCGATACACAAACCCTTATTCAAGATTTTAACTATTACATGAATAGGCATCGAGAAGCCTTCACGCAACAAGAGTTTAAGGATAAAAAAGAATTAGGCGAAACCGTACTTATAAAATATTATGATAGGTATATAGATGAATGGAATAAAGTAGTGTCTACAGAATTTCGTATCAATAATATAGTGGTGAAAGAGATTCCTTTAAAAGGCACTATTGATAAAATTGAATTTAATGGAAAGCAAGTAGTAGTGGTAGATTACAAAACAGGCAATATAGAAAACGCAAGAGAAAAATTAAAAGGACCGAATGAAAAAAATCCTTTAGGAGGAGATTATTGGAGACAGGCCGT
>SHWX01000070.1 GCA_009693615.1 Chitinophagaceae bacterium
TGAATAGCCTGTTCTAACATCGGTAACATCTAATCCTCCATCATAACATCCAGACCAAATAATATTATTATCAAAAGGATCGGCTTGTGCAAATCCACTTTCACAACCACCTACTCCTTCCCATAAGCCTAAAGGAATGGAACCTTGCATACTAATAGCTGCTGTTCTATAACTATAACCGTCTTGTCTATTTCCCATTACATGATAAGGAACCATATTATCTACTGCTACATGATACATTTGTGCAATAGGTAAATTAATATTGTTCCAGGTTTTACCTCCATTAAAGCTCATATTCATACAACCATCATGTGCTACCATTATACGATCTGCGTTGGTAGGATCAAACCAAACATCATGGTTATCGCCTCCTGGCTCATAAGTTCCATTGCCATTGAAACTAATGCCGCCATCTTTTGACTCCATGATGGTAACACAAATAGTATACAATTTATTTTCATCTTGCGTGGATACACGCACTCTTGTATAGTATGGGGCACGTTGTGCCATTGAATGATTTTCATACATTAATTTCCAATTTTCTCCTCCATCAATTGATTTATATAAGCCAGGGGATTTATCTTCTACTAATGCATAAATGGTTTTAGGATTACTCTGTGCAATGTCTATAGATGTTTTACCAATAGGATGAGCGCTGCCACCTGGTAATCCATTATTCATTACTTTCCAAGTTTTACCTCCATCGATTGTTTTATAAAATCCACTGCCTGGGCCGCCGCTATTTAAATTCCAAGTGGTAAGATTTACTTGCCACATGGCAGCCACTAAATTTTTAGGATCTTTTTCATTTAAAGATAAATCGCTACAGCCTGTATTCGCATCTACAAATAAAATGCGCTCCCAATGATTTCCACCATCTACTGTTTTATATACACCTCTTTCTGCTTGTGGTCCATGCATATGACCCATGGCCGCTACGTAAATAGTATTTGTATCCGTCGGATCAACGATGACTTTACTAATTAAAACAGTTTCCTTGAGTCCTTTATTCTCCCATGTTTTGCCTCCGTCACTTGATTTATAAATTCCATTACCATTGGCATGTGCTGGACGAATCACAAATGTTTCACCTGTACCAGCCCAAACTTGTTGAGGATTTGATTTTGAAATGGCTAATGCACCTATAGAAGAATTATCCATTTGATCGAAAATCGGTTTCCAATGCACACCGCCATCGGTGGTTTTCCAAATACCTCCGGAAGCTGCCCCAACATAAGATACCATTGGATTACCTGGTTCTCCTACCACCGCAACAGCCCTATTGCCATCAGGGCCAATAAATCGAAAAGGCATGGCTGCAAAAGGTTTAGTCCCAGTCGTTTGTGCAAAAATAGCCTTTGAACTAAAAAGACTAATGACCAAATAAAAGATAAAAATGGATTGCTTTTTCATAAAAAATTGAATAAATATTTTAAAACTAATGTTTGAATTTAATGAATATTATGCAAGCACCCAAGCGCAAATAAGGGAAGCTATTATTTTGTATATTTAAGTACCTAAAATAAATATATGATACCCCTTTTTTCTACTTTAAAAAATAAGTACCGTTTTGTATTTTCTACTTTTATATTGGGACTATTAGCAAGCGCTAGTTTTGCCCAAGTAAGTACTGAACAATTGGCTGGTTTAAAATATAGAATGATTGGCCCACATAGAGCTGGAAGAACAGTAGGTATTTCTGGAGTGGCCAACGAACCCAATGTATTTTATATAGGTGTGAATAATGGAGGTGTTTGGAAAACCACCGACTATGGTCATACCTGGAAGCCCATCTTTGATGCCGAAAACACAGGCTCAGTGGGCGATGTAGCCGTGGCGCCTTCTAATTCAAATGTTATTTATGTAGGAAGTGGCGAAGGTATTCAACGTCCCGATTTATCTATTGGTAATGGTTTATATAAATCAAGCGATGCTGGAAAAACTTGGACCAATATGGGATTGCAAGATGCACAACAAATTGGGGGCATTAGTATTGACCCCACCAATGAAAATAGAATTTTTGTAGCCGCACTTGGACATCCTTATGGACCGAATAAAGAGCGTGGTGTGTATAGAAGTTTGGATGGTGGAAAAACTTTAGAACAAGTATTATATATTGACGAGAATACAGGTGCGGTACAAGTATTGATTGACCCTAACCATACTAACATTGTATTTGCTACTATTTGGGCTGCAAGACAAGGTCCTTGGGAAAACGGTGCCTGGGATGGAGAAGCAAGTGGCTTATATAAATCAATCGATGGCGGAAATACTTGGAAAAAAATTACCAAAGGTTTTCCAACTACTACTGAAGATGGTTTAGGAAGAATTGGATTTACCATTGCCCCTAGCAATTCAAATAGAATGTACGCCACTGTTGATGCAGCTAAAAAAGGAGGCATTTATAGAAGTGATGATGGAGGAGAGTCTTGGTATATGTTAACTTCCGATGCAAGATTATGGGGAAGAGGAAGTGATTTTGCAGAAGTAAAAGCCGATCCTAAAAATGAAGACATAGTTTATTCTGCGAATGTGGTGATGTGGAAATCGAAAGATGGAGGAAAAACTTGGGAAGGTATAAAGGGTGCTCCAGGTGGAGATGACTATCACCGTTTTTGGATTAACCCTAATAACACCAATATTATTGCTATTGGTTTAGACCAAGGTGGTACCATTACAGTAAATGGTGGTGAAACCTATTCAAGTTGGTATAACCAAGCTACTGCTCAGTTTTATCATGTAAGCACCGACAATTCTTTTCCTTATAATGTGTATGGTGGTCAACAAGAAAGTGGTTCAGTGGGTATTGCATCGCGTTCGAATGATGGTGGAATTACTTTTAGAGAATGGCATCCAGTGGGTGTAGAAGAATATGGATATGTTGCAGCAGACCCCTTAGATCCCAATATTATTTATGGTGGAAAAATTACAAGGTATGATAAGCGCACTGCGCAAGTTCAAAATATTTCACCTACTCCAGTAAGAGATGGAAAGGTTCGTTTTATTAGAACGGCTCCTGTTTTATTCTCACCCGTAGATAATAAAACTTTATTTTTTGCAGGAAATATAATTTTTAAAACAACCAATGGTGGATCAAGTTGGGAAACCATTAGTCCCGATCTAAGCCGTGAGACCTGGGATATACCTGCTAGTGTAGGCATTTACAATACAGAGGAAGTAAAAAAAATGCGCCAACGCGGAGTCGTTTATTCGCTCGCCCCTTCTTATCAAGACTTAAATGTTTTATGGGCAGGTACCGATGATGGACTTATTCATATCACCAAAGACGGAGGTAAAAATTGGAAAAATATTACACCAGCATCCATTACATCATGGAGTAAAATATCTATGATTGATGCAAGTAGGTTTGATGTTAATACAGCCTATGTAGCTGTGAATAGAATTCGTGTGGATGATATGACACCACATATTTATAAAACAACAGATGGTGGATTGACTTGGAAAAAAATAATTAATGGTTTACCCAATGAACCTATTAATTCTGTAAGAGAAGATGCAGTGAGAAAAGGTTTATTGTTTGCAGGATCAGAAAATGCAGTTTACTTTTCTTTAGACGCTGGTAAAAATTGGCAGTCATTAAGATTAAATATGCCCGCTAGTTCTATTCGTGATTTAGTCATAAAAGACGATGACTTAGTAATTGGAACACATGGTCGTAGTTTTTGGATCTTAGATAATATTACACCGCTTCGACAACACAATGTAAATAAAGCCAAAGAAACTGTTTTGTTTAAACCACAGAAAGCCATTAGAGTAAGATGGAATATGAATACCGATACGCCACTTCCTCCTGAAGAGCCAGCAGGTGAGAATCCTCCAGATGGTGCCATGATTGATTATTATTTACATAACAATAGTACCGCTCCGGTAAAATTAGAAATTCTAAATACAAAAGGAACTATTATTAGAACCTTTAGTAGTAACGATAGTTTATATACCATACCCGAGGTAAATATTCCTCTGTATTGGATAAGACCTCAACAAATTCTAGCAGCTAATGCTGGAGCACACCGTTTTTTATGGGATATGAAATATGCTCCATTGAATATACCTGCTGCCTACCCAATGACCGCTATAATTCATAATACGCCGCCCGATGCCACTGCACCTTGGGTGATGCCGGGGAATTATAAAATAAGATTAACTGTAAATGGTCAAACGCAGGAACAGCCATTGACCATCACCATGGATCCAAGAGTAAAAACGAGTACTGCACAGTGGCAACGTCAACACGATTTATCGATGATTTGTTATGAAGGAAGAAAAAAATCATTGAATAAGTTTCCTACTATTTATCAAAAGTTTACAGGATTATTTAATATTTTAGAAAGTACAGAAATGGCCCCTACCACTCAAACGGAAAAAGCAGTAATAGAAACCCAGGCTGAATTAGAAAATTTATTAAAAAAATGAGTTCAAAATTATTTCATAAAATAGCCTTCTACAGCTTAGTTCTTTTATCAATAGGCGCTTGCAAGCCAAGTGCTTTATTAATAAAAGAAAGAAAAATAGATGCTATTTTGTCGGAGTATAATTCAGATTCAAAACCTGGAGCCAGTGTACTTGTATACCAAAACGATAAAATTGTTTTTAAAAAAGGCTATGGCGTAAAAGAGCTTAGCAGTTTTGAAAAGATAGACCCTTTCACCAATTTTAGATTAGCCTCTGTGACTAAGCAGTTTACGGCTATGTCTATTTTGCTCCTTGTTAAGAACAATAAAATATCTTTAGAAGACCCACTAACTAAATATTTTTCAAGTTTTCCGGCTTATGGTAAAAAAATTAAAATCAAACATTTACTTACCCATAGTTCAGGCCTCATAGACTACGAAGACCTTATGCCCACTACCCAACAAAAACAATTACATGATACCAATTGTTTGCAGTTAATGTATGTGGCCGATTCTCTCTACTTTCCAGCGGGTACTAACTATAAGTATAGTAATACAGGGTATGCTATTTTAGCGCTCATTGTAGAAAAAGTAAGTGGTCAAGATTTTGCTGTTTTTTTAAAGGAAAATATATTTAAGCCCTTGGGTATGAAGTCAACGCTTGCCTATGAGCAAGGAAAATCAACGGTACTCAATAGAGCTTATGGAAGTTCCTTTGAAAATGGACTATGGACCCAGACCGACCAAAGCCTTACCAGTGCTGTATTAGGAGACGGGGGTATTTATACTAGTACCATGGAGATGACTAAATGGATCAAGGCCTTATGGGACTATAAATTAATAAGTCCTGAAATGCAAAAAAATACTTGGAGCAGAAAAAAATTAGATAACGGAAAGCTCATTGATTATGGATACGGCTGGCATATAGAAGATTATAAAACTATTGCGCATCCTTATCATGATGGAAGTTCAATAGGTTTTAGAAATAATATTTTATTATTCCCAACACAAAAATTAATGATTATTGTATTAACCAATAGAAACGAAGGAGATCCCATTATTGAAGCTAAAAAAATTGCCGACCTCTATTTAAATTAAATGGGGCCTGTCCTTTTTCATTAAAATATCTTATTAATTTGTACCTTTAAAAAATATAAATAAATTTATTAAAACGATTACTATGTATACTTCCATTAAAGCTTTCAAATATATTACTCCTTTTATATTATATGTATTATCCTTACTTGCTTTTCAAGGCGAAGGTTTAATATGTTATACCCCTTTATTATATACTTTTTTTGCCATTCCTTTTCTAGAACTATTTATAAAAGCCAGCCCTACTAATTTAGATGAAGTAGAAGAGTCTTTAGCGAAACAAAATAAGCTTTACGATTTCATTTTATATGCAGCCGTGATTATGCAATATTATTCACTTTGGATTTTCTTAAACTCTTTACAAGCGCCCTCATTATCTACAGCCACTATTGTAGGAAGAGTTATTAGTATGGGATTATTATGTGGTTCTTTTGGTATTAATGTAGCACATGAATTGGGACATCGAGTGAATAAAATGGAACAAACCTTTTCCAAAATGCTTTTATTAACAAGTTTATACATGCATTTTTTTATTGAGCATAATAAAGGCCATCATAAACATGTGGCAACAGCTTCAGACCCTAGTACAGCTAAGTACAATCAATCTTTATATGCTTTCTGGCAGCAGACTTTAATAGGTACTTATAAAAGTGCATGGAAAATTGCCAATGAAGAAGCAGCAAAAAAAGGACATAAAGGGTTTACACTACAAAATGAAATGCTTTTATTTCAAATCATTCAACTTTTATTACTAGTAGGTATTTTTAGCTTCTTTGGACTAACGACCACTTTATTATTTATGGTAGCGGCTTTAATGGGTGGTTTATTATTAGAGTCGGTTAACTATATCGAACATTATGGACTTACAAGAAATGAAACAGAAAATCATCAATTCGAAAGAGTACAGCCACATCATAGCTGGAATAGCAATCATATTATTGGTCGATTAATGTTATTTGAATTAAGCCGTCACAGCGATCATCATTACTTGGCTTCAAGAAAATACCAAGTGCTCAGAAGTTTTGATAACGCGCCTCAAATGCCTACAGGCTATCCTGGTATGATATTACTTTCATTGGTGCCACCTCTATGGTTTAAGGTAATGAACAACCAAATGAAAAAATATAATTTGAAATAAGAATTTTCAAATAAAATAATACACCACAAAAAAGGTCCCCCGACAAATCGGGGGACCTTTTTTATATAAAGTATCTTATACTTTAAGCTTACCAATTTTTACTGTTTTAATTTCACAACAAAAATGCCTGAAGAAGAAATACTATTAGGCTTAATGGCCGTTAAATCAATAACCACATCTTTTCCTTTTTGTTTCCAATTGGTTTTTACATCAGCTCCTAAAATACTGGCAGTAGCGCTACTAGGTAATTTTAAATCTCTAACAGTAAGTGTATTTCTGTAAGAAGGCACAATACAATAAACATCGTTTCCTTTTTTAGTGAAGAAGGTTTCTATATAAGCGCTATCTTTTTGTGGCACTACTAATTTCGCTACATTATAAGCAGCCATAAAACTAGCCCCCTTCTTTGGTGGAACATAACCCTTAGTCCACTGAGCAGGCCTCCAGGCTTCCGTTTCATAAATGGCTTCACCATTAATGGCTAACCAATCTCCTATGTCTGATAAGCGTTGTTGCATAATAACAGGAATAGTGCCATCTGCATCAGGTCCAATATCTAATAATAAATTACCTCCTCTTGAAACAATATCGCCTAGCATTAAAATTAAATCATGACTACTTTTATAATCTTTTAATTGTTCATTTCTATTATAGCCATAAGAATGCCCTACCCCCTGACTCTCTTCCCAAATTATACTGGCGTCCATGCCACTTCCATATTCAGAAGTCGTATACATGGCGCCATGATTTTTCTCTCTTGTGTTATTACCCCATCGATCATTCACCACTACTTCATTTTTTACAGGCGATTCATTAAATAACCAAGCAAGCAGTGCAGGGCTTTGCCAAGCAGTATCTGATATATCCCATTCTCCATCAGAAAAAATAACAGAAGGCTTATACTTAGTGACTAAATCTTTAAACTGTGGTGTCATATGTTCAGTCACATATTTTTTACGGTCATGCATCCATAAGGGATTAAACCATTCGTATAAAGAATAATAATAACCCATTTTAAGTCCGGCGTCTCTTACTGAAGCAGATAAGTCTCCTAATAAATCGCGCTTAGGTGTTCCTGTTACAGCGTTCCAAGGTCTATTCCAATCACGATCAGCTTCAGCACTATTCCATAATGTATAACCATCGTGGTGTTTAGAAGTAAGTACTACATAGCGTGCGCCAGATTTTTTAAATACATCCGCCCATTGATTGGGATCAAACATTTCTGCTTTGAACAAAGGTTCAAATTGTTCGTAAGCAAAACTGGTTCCATAATTTTTATTATGAAAGGCCATAAAATCTTTTTGTTTCTCATGTAATCTATATCTGTACCACTCCGAATAACTATAACCACTATTAGGCATGACAGGTGCATAAGCAGGCACAGAATACACACCCCAATGAATAAAAATGCCAAACTTATCTTGATGAAACCAAGCAGGAATTTTTCTGGTGTTTAAAGATTCCCAATTAGGCTGGTAATTTTGAGCATTTGTTTTTCCAGCGAGTATAAAAACTAAAAAGAAAAGAAAATATTTTTTCATATTAGAAGATTTACATGTTTTCTGCTATTAGTTGATTATAGATTAATTATAATGATTCGGATTGATTAAAATAAATACATTAAAAATTATCGGCTTCTCTATAGGCTTTAATTAAGGCTAGTTCTCCGTCTTTTCCTGCACCCACTTTTCCGTGTTCCATTCCTAAAATATCTTTATACCCCTTGCTATTAATATGTTTGAAGATATTACGGTAGTTCATCTCTCCCGATCCTGGTTCATTGCGGCCTGGGTTATCGCCAATTTGGAAATACGCTATTTCAGACCAACATCTGTTTATATTATTGATGATATTACCCTCGTTTTTTTGCAGATGATACATATCAAATAAAATTTTACATGCGGGGCTATTGATGGCTTTACAAATTGCATAGGCTTGATCTGAGTAGCGTAAAAACAAATTAGGCGTATCGCTCAAAGGCTCTAAAACAGTAATTAAATTATTTTTTTCTAAAATTTCTACCCCTGCTCTTAATCCTTCAATCACATTACCTGTTTGAATATCCATGGGTAAACT
>SHWX01000071.1 GCA_009693615.1 Chitinophagaceae bacterium
TTAACCAAGGCTATGAAAATGGTAAGTGCTGCCAAATTACGCCGTGCGCAAGACGCAATCACTCAAATGAGACCTTATACGCGCAAGTTGCAAGAAATGTTAAGCAATATTATTGGAAGCTTAGATGGTGACATGAATTTAGCTTTAGCAGAAACGCGACCAGTGAATAATGTTTTATTTATAGTAATTACTTCTGACAGAGGTTTATGCGGTGGATACAATGCCAACTTAGTAAAATTAGCCAAGACAACGATTGCTGAAAAATACGCGAATAAAAATATTACTATCTGGAATATTGGAAAAAAAGGATATGAGAGTTTAACTAAAACGGGGTACAAAACCAATGCCGACTTTAAAGATATTTTCTTGAATTTAAAATTTGAAAATGTACAAACAGCAGCAAAAGCGGCGATGACTGCATTTTCGAATAAAGAATTTGATGCGATAGAAATTATTTATAGTGAGTTTAAAAATGCAGGCACTCAACTTCCTACTGCAGAAGCTTTTTTACCTATACCCACTTTAGCTAAAAAAGGAAGCAAGAAAAAAACAGATTTTATTTTTGAACCACAGAAAGAAGTGTTGGTAGCTGAGTTAATGCCAAAAATTTTAAACACCCAATTGTTTAAAGCAGTATTAGACGCCAATGCAAGCGAGCATGGCGCAAGAATGACTGCAATGGATAAGGCAAGTGAAAACGCAAACGAATTATTAAAATCATTGAAATTATCATATAACCGTGCACGTCAAGCCGCTATTACAACCGAATTAACGGAGATTGTAAGTGGTGCCGCAGCATTGAACGGTTAAGACCCAACAACTATGGAAATTAGTCAAATCATACCTCATATTGAAGCACTTATTTTTGCAAGTGAAAAAGCATTGAACGCAAATGATATTACCGAGCTTATAAATAATGCTTTTGGATTTTTAGAGGAGCGTATAAGTATAGATCAAGTAGAAAGCGCTTTGGAGGGTATTGAAGAAAAATACAGCACTGAATTTTATCCTTTTGAATTAAAACAAAGTGGCGGTGGCTGGCAGTTTTTAACCAAGCCCGATTTTCATAAAACCATTGCTCAATTAAATGGAGATAAATTTTTAAAGCGCTTGTCCAATGCTGCTTTAGAATCTTTAGCTATAATAGCCTACAAACAGCCTATCACTAAAGGTGAAGTAGAAGCTATTAGAGGCGTGAACAGCGATTATTCGATTCAAAAATTACTAGAAAAAGAATTAATTAGCATTAGTGGTCGTAACGAACACTTACCAGGTAAGCCTTTAGTATATTCTACTTCCAAAAACTTCATGGATTATTTCGGTATTAATTCAACCGACGACTTACCAAAAATTAGAGAGGTTTTAGCAGAACAATTGATAGAAGCCACTGTCATTAAGCCAGAAGACTTCACAGACAACAGTGTTTTAGAACAAACCGAAGAGGAGCAGACACCGAATCTGCCTGAAGAAGGCGAATAGCTTTTCCGTTCTTCTATTTTTTTCAAAATTATAGTCTTGATATAATGACTGAACCTAGTTCTCATTGTATCTTTGTGGAATGATTCCAAGTATACCTTACGAAGAGCTTAATAAAGCGGCCATTACCTATGGCACGCCTTTGTATGTGTACCATGGCGAAAAAATTGAACAGCAGTATCAAAACTTATTGACTCATTTTTCAAGTAAGTCTACACGATTTTTTTATGCTTGTAAATCACTTACCAATATACATATTTTAGCCCTTGTTAAAAATGCAGGCTGCAATATTGACTGTAGTTCTATCAACGAAGTTAAATTAGCAATGCATGTTGGATTTGATGTTGAAAATATTTTATACACCAGCAATAGTGTTGCATTTGAAGAAATTAAAGAAGCCGTAAGCCTAGGGGTGCATGTAAATATTGATAGCCTTTCCAATTTAGAAAAATTTGGCGCCGCTTTTGGCGGAAGATACCCTGTAGGTATTAGAATTAGACCCGATATTTTGGCAGGAGGAAATTTAAAAATTTCAACAGGGCATGATAAAAGTAAGTTTGGCATTCCTTATACAGAAAAAGAAACACTAAAAAATATTCAAAAAAAATATGGCATTAATATTAGTGCCTTACATATTCATACGGGCAGTGAAATTGAAGATGTAGCCGTGTTTTTACAATCGGCTACGGTGTTTGAAAATTTATTACCCGATTTTCCTACTGTCAATATTTTAGATTTTGGAGGTGGCTTTAAAGTACCTTATATGCCTGAGGAAAAAGGAACAGATATTGCTTTACTGGGCGCGGAAGTAAATAAAATTATGGAAAAGCTATCGGCTATGATGGGACGCAACTTAACCGCATGGTTTGAACCCGGAAAATATTTAGTGAGTGAAGCAGGTTATTTCATTACACAGGTAAATGTTTTAAAAAAATCAGGGGATATTGAATTTGCAGGTATTAATAGTGGGCTAAACCATTTAATAAGGCCCATGTTTTATGACGCTTATCATCATATTGTAAATAGTAGCGCTCCTAATAAAGAATTGAAAAAATATGCAGTAGTAGGTAATATTTGCGAGACCGACACTTTTGCCTGGGACCGCCCTATTGCCAGTATTGAAGAAGGCGATTACTTAGTTTTTTTTAATGCAGGCGCTTATGGTTATGAAATGTCGAGTAATTATAATGCCAGGTATAAACCGGCACAAGTTTTATTTAAAAACGGAAAGCCTTCTTTAATTAGCAGGGCCGATACTTTCGAGGACTTACTTCGTTTACAAATACCCTTAAACTAATTATTATGATTGAAATACAAAATATTAGTAAAAAGTTTGGGGACCATGTTGTCATTGATGATATCAGCGCCCAATTTATTCCCGGTATATGTAATTTAATTATTGGAACAAGTGGAAGCGGTAAAACCGTTTTAATTAAATGCATCGTTGATTTACTAAAAGCCGATAAAGGCGAAATTTTATTCGATAAAATTCTTTTGTCTAAAATGGATAAAGAAGAAAGAAAAGATTTAAGACAAAACCTAGGCATGCTATTTCAGGGGAATGCATTATTTGATTCCTTAACGGTGGAAGATAATGTGAAGTTCCCATTAGATATGTTTTCTACCTTGACAATTAAGGAGAAAAAAATAAAAGTAAATGAAATTTTAGCCCGCGTTAAATTAGAGGGAGTAAATAATAAATTTCCTGCTGAATTAAGTGGGGGGATGAAAAAAAGAGTAGGATTAGCACGCGCGTTAGTAATGAAACCCAAGTATTTATTTTGTGATGAACCTAATTCAGGCTTAGATCCTCAGACATCGATTATTATTGATAGATTAATAGAAGAGTTAACAGTTGAATTTAATATCACTACCATTTTAGTTACCCATGATATGAATAGTGTAATGGAAATTGGCAATCATATTATTTATTTACACCAAGGCAAAAAAGAATGGGAAGGCTCTAATAAAGATATTATTTATAGCGAAAATAAACTGCTCAATGATTTTATATTTGCCTCTGAGTTCTTGCAAGATGCCAAGGCCATGAGAATGCAATCAAATCCTCTTAAATAATTCAAGTAAACAATTTATATAAATTCCAAAATATACAACTCTTAAACTACAACTATGAAATACCTTTTTACATTCTTATTTAGTTTTTTACTTATTGGTCAATTAGAGGCACAATTAAACGGTGACCCAAATGCCCCTTATTTAAAGAATAATAAAATTCCTCCCTTCTCAATTACTTCAGTGAATGGTAATGAGATTACCAATAAGCAAATGCCCAATTATCCTTTTACTTGTATTATTATTTTTAGCCCCGACTGCCCTCATTGTGAAAAAGAGGCAGGCGACATTAATAAGTATGGCGATAAGTTCAAAAACGTATTATTTATTTGGGATAGCTACCGTGATATGGAGTCTATCAAGAAATTTGCTGTAAAGTATAATTTAGTAGGTAAGCCCAATGTAATTATTGGCCGTGACCCTAATTTTACCCTACCTACTTTTTACCGTCCAAGAATGACACCCTTTGTGGCCCTGTACAAAAAAGGGGTATTGTTAAAAGTTTTTGAAGAAGGGGCAGATGTTTTCGAATTGATTAAAATAATAGAGGGTAAATAACTAACTTTGTCCCGTAAAATTAAAAACTTAAATAAAAATTATATTATATGAAAGTTACCGTAGTGGGTGCAGGAGCAGTTGGAGCAACATGCGCAGACAATATTGCCCGCAAAGAATTAGCAGAAGAATTAGTCTTATTAGATATTAAAGAAGGATTTGCAGAAGGCAAGGCACAGGATATGATGCAGACTGCTACTTTATTAGGTTTTGATACAAAAATTAGTGGAAGCACCAATGATTATAGCAAAACAGAAAATTCAGATGTAGTAGTTATTACTTCTGGTTTGCCTCGTAAGCCAGGTATGACACGTGAAGAATTAATTGGCACAAATGCAGGTATTGTAAAAGGTGTTTGCGAGAATATATTAAAGTATTCCCCAAATGCTATTATTATTGTTATTAGTAACCCAATGGATACAATGACTTATTTAGCTTTGCAGTCTACTGGTTTACCTAAAAATAGAATTATTGGAATGGGTGGTACTTTGGATAGTGCGCGTTTCAAATATCAATTAAGCACTGCTTTAGATTGCAGCCCTGCTGACTTAAACGCCATTGTAGTAGGTGGACACGGCGATACCACTATGATTCCTTTAATTAAGCATGCTACTTGGAATAGTATTCCAGTTACTAAATTTTTAGATGCAGCAGCACAAGAAAAAATTGTGAACGATACCATGGTAGGCGGTGCAACACTTACAAAATTATTAGGTACTTCAGCATGGTACGCACCAGGTGCAGCAGGCGCAGCCTTAGTAGAAAGCATTGTAAGAGATGAGAAAAAATTATTTACTTGTTGCGTAAGTTTGAATGGTGAATACGGACAAAAAGATATTTGCTTAGGTGTACCTGTAGTGATTGGCAAGAATGGTTGGGAGAAAATTGTTGAAATGGATTTATCAGCGGATGAGCAAGCTGCTTTTAACAAAAGTGCAGACGCCGTAAGAAGCATGAACGATGTTTTAAAAACATTATAATCGTATCAGAATAAGTAAGCGAAATAAATATAATTAGTTCGTAACATTTTATATAAAAGCCTTCTACTTAAATGTAAGAGGCTTTTTTAGTTTTATTATATTAAACAAAAAATTAGGGGGCTTTATAATACTCATTTGCCTTAGTAGCAATGGTATTTATATTTTGTAGTCGCATACAAGCAAAATGGCCTTGTGGACATTTATTCTCCCCTTGCTTCGAACATGGCTGACAACTTAATTGAGCTACCATTGAATTATAATGTGGGGTAGCAGATACTGCGGGATAATAGGCTTCAAACTGTAAAGCAGGGCTGGTTGCTCCCCAAATAGTAATGGTAGGTTTTTTAAAGGCCGCTGCCACATGTAAAAATCCGGTATCGTGTGAAACCACCACCTGCGCCATTTGAATAATACTAGCCGACTCTTTTAAGTCATATTTGCCTGTGGCATTGTAAATAAAATTAGGAACTGCAGCTGCTATTTCATTAGCGCTAGTAATGTCCTCCTTCCCTCCAATAAGTACAATGGGTTTTTGTAATTGCTTGGCCAGTTCAATCCATTTTTGAACAGGCATTTTTTTATTAAAATAAGAAGCGCCAATGACAAAGGCTATAAAACCAGCTAAATGACTAGTGGGTAAATTAGCGGCTTTAAAATTATAATCCTTTGGGAAAAAATAATCTAAACCTTTTCCATCATTGGTTATATTAAAATGTTGCAGGGCATTTATATACCTATCGCATACATGGGTCTTAGGTAAAAAGTTAAGATGCAATTTAGCAAGCAACCATTTTTGAAGGCTTAATTTCTTATAAGAAAAAGCGGGAACCCCTAAGGCTTTTCTTATTTTCCAGCTTCGAATATTTTGGTGCAAGTCGATAATATAATCGAAGGGTATTTCTTTTAATGCAGCAATGGTAACTTCTATATTATTATCCAAAAAATGACATTGATCAATATTGGGATTGCCTATGACCAAATCCTTCATGGAAAGCTTAGTTAAAAAATGTATTTCAACACCCGGTATTTGATTTTTAGCGCAGCGAAGCGCAGGCGTGGTTAAAATAATATCACCAATAGAAGAAAAACGGATAACTAAAAATTTCATTGGGGGAATTATTTAATTAGTCCAGTTCCATATAATCCAAGTCTTTATGAAATGTTTCTTCGGTAAAAGCATACGCAGTAAAAGCAACGGACATAACAATAATACCAGTTACTATGCCGCTATATATAATGGACCACTGCCATGATTTTTGAAATAAATCCAAAAACAACATATTAATTAAAGGAAGCGCACCCCTTACCATATTAGGAATGGTGGTAGCCGCCGTAGCCCTTAAATTGGTACCAAACTGCTCGGCACCCATGGTTACAAATATGGCCCAAAAGCCAGTACTAAAGCCAAGCCATAAGGCAATTAAATACATGGTAGTATCCGAATTATTGAAACTGCTAAAATATAAGATCAAACCAAGTAGCGTAAAGCCATAAAATAAAAGCAATGCTTTTTTTCGACTCTTAAAATACTGACTTACGAGTCCGATTAAAATATCACCAACGGAGATACCTACATATCCAAACATGATGGCTCTTCCAGAGTCAATAGTGGTGCTTGCAAACATGGCTTTACCAAAACGATCACTTTGATTGAGCAATATGCCTATTACATACCAGGTAGGCAACCCAATTAAAATAGCAACAAGATATTTTTTAAACCGCTTACCATTATTAATGAGCATGAAAAAATTTCCTTTTATAACTTCGGAAGCTTTTGATGTAGCAAACATACCTGACTCCGCTACTTTAACTCGTAAAAGTAAAAGGCAAATACCAAGCACACCCCCTATTTTGTAACAAAGGCGCCAATCCTGTGTGTACTGATAGGTAAAGTAAGCAGCTACTGCACCAAAGAGCCCAATACCCGCCACAAGAGACGTTCCAATGCCCCTTTTATTTTTTGGAAGCAGTTCGCTTACTAGCGTAATACCGGCACCAAGCTCGCCAGCTAACCCTAAACCACCAATAAATCTAGCCCATGCATATTGGTCTACAGTGGTCACAAAACCAGTTGCAAAATTGGCGGTAGAATATAAAATGATAGAACCAAAAAGTACACTTAACCTTCCCTTTTTATCAGCGAGAACACCCCAAAAAATGCCCCCTAATAAAAGGCCAGTCATTTGCCAATTGATCACACGCGTACTATCTACTAAAAGCGTGGCTTCTGTAGAACCTACACCCAGCATACTTGTTTTTTTAACAATCGTAAACAATAATAAATCATAAATGTCAACGAAGTACCCAAGTGCTGCTACAATAACAGGTAAAGAGAATATTCCTATTTGTTTATTCGAGGTCATAATTTTAAAAAGTTTTATCTACGTTGAATTGCTTGTTTTTATTATTGTATAGCCTTCTGCTTTACTTTTTAGCCTTGTGCATAATTACTTGAAAAATAACTGGAGCGGTTGTAACAAAAACAATGACTATTACAATGACTTCTAAATGTTTCTTTAAGTCGAATTGAAATTGATTTAAAATATAAGCTTGTAAAAAATGTCCTGCACAAAGCATCGAAGCTACCCAGGCCAAGCAACCCACCACATTAAAATAAGTAAACTTAGCCTTATCCATTTTAACAATACCTGCCACAATGGGTGCAAATGTTCTTACAATAGGAATAAACCTAGCAATTACAATAGCACGCCCCCCATGTTTTTCGTAAAAAGTTTGAGCCTGTGCTAAATATTTTTTCTTGAAAAATATATTTTCTTTCCAATCATACATAGCGGGACCCACCTTATTGCCAATTTGATAGCCAACATAATTGCCTAAGATACCTGCCACTGAAATAAAAGAAAATATAATAAATAAATTAAGCCATTCATTGTCGCTTACAAAAATTTGTGACGCCAAAGGCGCACTATAAATACCTGCTACAAAAAGCAAGCTGTCTCCTGGTAAGAAAAAACCAAAGAATAAACCGGTTTCTGCAAACACCACAAATAATAATAACCAAAGCCCTCCGTTTTCAATATAATATTGAGGTTGTAATAATTGGCTCCAATGAAAGGCGTCTAATAAAGTAATCATTAATAAAATATTTAAGCTTCTGCAGGATTTTCAAGTGCTCCTTCCCATTTGCTTACCACCGTGGTGGCTAAGCTGTTGCCAAGTACATTGGTAGTAGAACGGAACATATCACAGAAATGGTCGATAGGTAAAATTAAAGCAATGCCTTCTGGCGGAATATTAAACATAGCGCAAGTAGCAGTGACTACAATTAAAGAGGCACGCGGCACGCCGGCAATACCTTTACTGGTTAACATTAACACCAGTAGCATGGTTAACTGAGTAGGAATATCTATATGTACGCCATAGGCTTGCGCAATGGCCATACTAGCAAAAGTCATATACATCATACTTCCATCTAAATTAAAAGAATACCCTAATGGAAGAATAAAAGAAACTATTTTGTCTTTACAACCAAAGCGCACTAACTCTTCAGATAATTTAGGAAATACCGCCTCACTACTAGTGGTACTAAATGCAATAACGAGTGGAGAGGTAATATGTTTTAATAAGGAAGGAACTCTTTTACCTAAAACTAAAAATCCAAC
>SHWX01000072.1 GCA_009693615.1 Chitinophagaceae bacterium
CCACTCAATTAAGGTGCCCACCGAAGAAGCCCCTATCACAAAAGCGATATTATTTTGTTTTGTTTCTTGACGCATATTTTTATTTGTTTGCCAGTGCGTATTCAAGTTAAATATTTAAACTGAAAAATGTAAATTTGGTAACCATTATTTATTCAACCTGTGTATATGAGTTATCCTTATCAAATTAAAACCTTAGAAGCTTACCACGAAGCTTATAAAAATAGTATCGACCATCCTGAAAAATTTTGGAGTGAGATTGCTGAAAATTTTACTTGGCGTAAAAAATGGGATAAGGTATTAGAATGGAATTTTACGGAGCCCAAGGTTGAATGGTTCAAGGGAGGCAAATTAAATATTACAGAAAATTGTATCGATAGACATTTAGCAAAAAATGCAGACAAGCCTGCCATTATTTGGGAGCCCAATGATCCCAAAGAAAATCACCGCATTATTACCTACAAACAATTGCATTTAAACGTTTCTCAGTTTGCACAAGTACTTATTAATAATGGCGTACAAAAAGGAGATCGCATTTGTATTTATATGGGTATGATTCCTGAGCTTGCCATTGCAGTATTAGCTTGCGCAAGAATTGGCGCTATTCATAGTGTAATATTCGGAGGTTTCTCTGCGCAAAGTATTGCAGACCGATTAGACGATGCGAAAGCTACTTATATTATTACTTGTGATGGAGCCTACCGAGGCGCCAAAGACATTCCATTAAAATCTATTATTGACGATGCACTAGTGGGCAATACCACCATAAAAAATGTGATTGTTTGTACGCGAACTAGAACCGCTGTGTCTATGTTAAAAGGCCGTGATCTTTGGTGGGAAGATGAAATTAAAAAAGTAGAAGCGCAAGGTATCACATCAGTGGAAGCAGTAGAGATGGATGCAGAAGATCCTTTATTTATTTTATATACTTCAGGCTCTACAGGTAAACCCAAGGGCGTGGTACATAGTACTGCTGGTTATATGGTGTATACGAATTATACTTTTGTAAATGTTTTTCAATACCAACCCAATGATTTATTTTTCTGTACCGCGGATATTGGATGGATTACAGGACATAGTTATATAGTGTATGCGCCTTTAAGTGCAGGCGGTACTTCTTTAATGTTTGAAGGTATTCCTACCTTCCCCGATGCAGGAAGATTCTGGGATATCATTGACAAATTCAAAGTCAATATTTTATATACTGCCCCTACTGCTATTAGATCTTTGATGAGTTATGGACTAGGTCCTGTAGAAGGACATGACTTAAGTAGCTTAAAAGTATTAGGTACCGTAGGTGAACCTATTAATGAAGAAGCATGGCATTGGTACGATGAAAATATTGGTAAGAAAAAATGTCCTATTGTAGATACTTGGTGGCAAACAGAAACAGGGGGCATCATGATTTCTAATATGGCAGGTATTACTCCTGGTAAACCTGGATGGGCCACTTATCCGATGCCTGGTGTGCAAACTATTTTAGTAGATGATAAAGGAGAAGAAGTAACTACCATCGAAGATGGATTATACCGTGGAAATTTATGTATCACTCAACCTTGGCCTGCCACCATTCGAACTACTTATGGCGACCACGAAAGATGTAGAACCAATTATTTCGCCACTTATCCTAATTTATATTTTACAGGAGATGGCGCTTTAAAAAATGAATTGGGACAAATTAGAATTACAGGCAGAGTTGATGATGTATTAAATGTAAGTGGTCATAGAATTGGTACCGCTGAAGTAGAAAATGCGATTAATATGCACGCAGGTGTAGTAGAAAGTGCTGTGGTGGGTTATCCGCATGATTTGAAAGGACAAGGTATTTATGCATACGTCATTTATACCGGATCGCAAGATCAAGACACAGATGGGAGTAGCGATATGATTCGAAAAGATATTTTACAAACCGTCACTAGAATTATTGGACCCATTGCTAAACCAGATAAAATACAATTTGTATCGGGTCTTCCTAAAACACGTTCTGGAAAAATTATGCGTCGTATACTTCGTAAAGTTGCAGAAGGTGAATTGAAAAGTTTAGGAGATACTTCAACTTTATTAGACCCTGCAGTAGTGGATGAAATTGTTAAAGGAGTGCTTTAAAAAGTAATACCATACTCTTTAATAGATATGCATGAATCATCTTTTGCTTCGTGCTCGTCTTGATCGCTAAAATTTATAAACACGAATTAAAAGTCTGAACTCGCACTTCGTGCTCAAACATGCAGACTTTTTTAACTTTCGTATTTATAAATTTCTTTACGCTAAGACTCGAATCTCAGCAAAAGATGACTCATTGCTATCTATATAAATTCGCAAGTAGATAATTTTTCAAACGCTTTAAATAACGACGCTTCATTAATTAAGTGAAGTATAAATAAAGTAAAATATAAATACAATCCTAAGCGCACTTTTGAGCAAGAAGACGCGGACGAGCGTCTGATGAATGAGGAATACTAGGTTTTATTAATTATTTTATATTTACTTTATAGCGTAATTAAAAGATTAGTGCGTCATAAGATTTTTCAACTTATTCGAAATCAAGAACAGAATGATTGAAGCAATCCCTGCCATAAATACGAAGAACATAAAGAACTCGTGCAAGTTGGAAATTTGATAACCTGCGAAAGAAGTAATCTTTCCATTTTCAGGATAAAGGGCGCTAAATACACCCGCTAATTTATTCGCAAAGGCATTTGCTGTAAACCATACTGCCATTAATAAAGAGGCAAATTTAATAGGGGCTAATTTATTGAAAATAGCAAGACCTATGGGTGATAAACAAAGTTCGCCAAATGTATGCATCATATACATACCTATTAACCAAATCATACTTACTTTAATGCCTGTACCTACACCATTCACTCCTGTGGCTATCCATAAATAACCAACGGCAAGTAACATTAAACCCATGGCCATTTTAAAAGGAGAAGAGGGCTCTCTTTTTGCTTTACCTAATTTAATCCACACCCATGCCACCAAGGGCGCAAGGGAAACGACAAATAAAGAATTAAGTGATTGAAAAAAACTAGAAGGCACTACATAAAAACCTAGGTCTCTTTGCGTATTTTCTGAAGCAAAAAAAGTAAGGGAGGCACCTGCTTGTTCAAAGGCGCTCCAAAAAAAGATTACAAAAAAGGATACCGTAAATAGCACGGCTACCTTTTTCTTTTGAATAATATCCAATGACTTATCTGAAAAAATAATAAAAGCAATTAAAATAATACAAGCTAGTAGTAACCAAAATAAATAACTTACTACTTTGATATCGATATATACTAAAGCAATGGTGCCTAAAGAAATTAAAAATAAAAAGCCCACCATCACTGGAATTTTTTGAAACCATTTTGGTGCATCTTTAGGCGCTTCTCCAATGGACTGCCCTTCTGCATCCACTAAATATTTTTTCTGAAAAACTATTTGTGTAATGACGCTTAGTAACATAGCAACACCCCCTGCGAAAAAAGCCCATTTAAAATCGCCATTTTTACCCGTTTCTCCAAAAAGGCCGCAGACTGCTGGCCCCAATGCGCCACCGGTGTTAATACCCATATAAAAAATAGTGTAGGCTGAGTCAATTTTAGAATCGCCCTTAGCATACAACTGCCCTACCATACTTGAAATATTGGGTTTGAAAAAACCATTACCTGCAATCATACATCCCAAACCAATATAAAATAAAGGCATAGCCAAGCCTGCATTTTCATAAAAATGTCCGCAAAAAAATAGTACAAATTCTCCAATGGCCATCACCAAGCCACCTGCAATGATAGAGCGGTTATTACCCCAATACCTATCGGCTATATAGCCTCCTAAAAGAGGTGTTAAATAAATCAATCCCGTATAGCTACCATATACTTGAGAGGCAAAAACTTTATCAAATAACAAGGCCTTGGTTAAAAATAAAACCAAGATAGCACGCATACCATAGTAGTTAAAACGCTCCCACATTTCTGTTGCAAACAAAACATATAATCCCTTGGGGTGTTTCTGTGTGGTAGCCGACATAAGTATTTGTTTTATTTAATTGACCCAATTTAATAAAATCCATTCAATAAATTTTACTTTCGTGGTGCAATCCCTTTAATTATGAATATTTTACTCATTGGTAGTGGTGGAAGAGAAAATGCTTTAGCATGGAAAATGGCACAAAGTCATCAGTGTGATGAAATTTTTATAGCTCCTGGAAACCCTGGTACTGCTGAATTTGGAACGAATTTACCCATTGAAATAAATGATTTTGATGCCCTTAAAAAAGCGGCCATTGAGCACCAAATAGAAATGATTGTCGTAGGACCAGAGGAACCGCTAGTAAAAGGGATTTACGATTTTTTTGCGGGCGACCCTTTAACCGCGCATATCAATATCATCGGCCCTTCTGCCCAAGCAGCACAGTTAGAAGGCAGCAAGGCTTTCAGTAAACATTTTATGCAAAGGCATCAAATACCTACTGCTAGTTACGCCGAATTTACCCTTGAAAATTATGAGCAAGGTCTTGCCTATATTAGCGCTCATGCTTTACCTATTGTCTTAAAAGCAGATGGGCTAGCCGCAGGTAAGGGCGTTATTATTGCGGCTACACACCAAGAAGCATTGACGAGTTATAAAGAAATGTTACAAGACAAACAGTTTGGAGCAGCTAGCGATAAAGTAGTGATAGAGCAATTTTTAGAAGGTATTGAAGTAAGCGTTTTTGCATTAACCGATGGAACTCATTATCAAATTATAGGACATGCCAAGGATTATAAAAGAATTGGCGAGGGCGATACAGGTTTAAACACGGGTGGTATGGGCTGCGTGAGTCCTGTTCCTTTTATGGACGCCACTTTTATGGCTAAAGTAACTACTCAAATTGTGGAGCCCACTATTAAGGGTATTTTGCAGGAAGGCCTTGTGTATAAAGGATTTGTGTTCTTTGGACTCATGAATTGCCAAGGGGAACCCTATGTCATTGAATACAATTGTCGTTTAGGAGACCCAGAAACTGAAGTAATTCTACCGCGTTTGCAAACCGACTTAGTAAGTCTACTAGCTGCCGCAGATAATGGTACTTTAGAAGATGTAAATATTCAATATCATGAGGAGTCCTTTGCAACTGTGATGGCCGTAAGTGGTGGCTATCCTGGATCTTATCAAAAAAACTTTCCCATTCAAGGAATAGAGCTTGCACAAAAATTACCTGACAGCCTTGTGTTTCAAGCTGGTACAGGGTTTCAAGACAACGCAATAGTTACTAAAGGAGGTCGTGTACTTACTGTCACTAGCCAAGGTAAAGACCTTCAAGAGGCCGTTGAAAAAGCGCAAAAAGCACTTTCAAATATTCAGTTTGAAGGCATGTATTTTAGAAAAGATATTGGCTATGAGTTTGCATAAAATTTTGGGTTAAAAAAACTTTACGAATCATTTGTAAAAAGCTTTGTATTGTAAGGATTTTAGATGAATTTTGCTTCAGTCAACTTGAACTATTCAAATAACGATCTACAATGGGATTATTTAATTTTTTTACGCAGGAAATAGCGATGGACTTAGGTACAGCCAACACGCTTATTATTCACAACGATGAAGTAGTCGTGAATGAACCTTCTATTATTGCTTTAAATAGGAATAATATGAAAGAAGTTTTAGGCGTGGGTAAGAAAGCATTGTTGATGCATGAAAAAACGCATGAAAGTATCAAAACAATTCGTCCCTTAAAAGATGGTGTAATCGCCGACTTTAATGCTGCTGAATTAATGATTCGCGAGTTGATGAAAATGATTTATCCAAAGAAGCCATTATTTCCTCCAAGTTGGAGAATGGTTATTTGTATCCCTTCTTCTATTACTGAAGTGGAGAAAAGAGCGGTGCGTGATAGTGCTGAGCAAGCAGGCGCTAAAGAAGTGTATATGATTCACGAACCGATGGCAGCTGCATTAGGAATTGGTATTGATGTAGAAGAACCTGTAGGAAATATGATTATTGATATTGGAGGTGGTACAACAGGTATTACAGTAATTGCACTTGCAGGAATAGTTTGTGATCAAAGTATTCGTATTGCAGGAGATGAATTTACTGCAGATATCATGGAAGCATTAAGACGTTATCATAGTTTATTAATTGGAGAGCGTACTGCAGAACAAATTAAAATTCATGTGGGTGCTGCTTTAAAGGATTTAGACAATCCTCCTGATGATATGCCAGTGAATGGTCGTGACTTAGTAACAGGTATTCCTAAACAAATTATGGTTACTTATCAAGAAGTAGCCGAGGCTTTAGATAAGAGTATTTTTAAAATTGAAGAGGCTATCTTAAAAGCCTTAGAAACAACGCCACCAGAGCTTGCATCAGATATATACCGAAGAGGTTTATACTTAACAGGTGGTGGTGCACTACTTCGTGGTTTAGATAAAAGATTAAGTCAAAAAATTAAATTGCCCGTTCATGTAGCTGAGGATCCACTGAAAAGTGTGGTGCGCGGAACTGGTATTGCACTTAAGAATTATCAACGCTTTCCATTTATTATGAGATAATACCCAATGAAGAATATTTTTGGCTTCATACGACAGAACTTTACTTTTTTTTTCTTTCTGATACTCCAAATAGTGTCATTGGTCATCTTGTCTTCCAATAGTAAAACACATGAAACTTTTTTTGGCGGCTGGAGCAATCAAGTAACCGGCAATATCAATAGGTACTATTCTAGTTGGACTTATTTTTTTAGTTTAAAAGCAACCAACGAAAAATTAGCTGCAGAAAATGTGGCATTAAGAAATCAATTAGCTCAAAATTTTGTAGGCTTTGACACTACAAAAAAATTAGGTACCCTTATTTTAAGAAAAGATAGTTTAGAAAAAATTAGAAAGTTTTATTACTACCCAGCCAAAGTCGTAGGCAATACTTTCACGCTTCAAAAAAATTATATTGTTATTGAAAGAGGAAGCAAGCAAGGTATTAAAAAAGATATGGCGGCCATTAGTCCCGATGGAAGCATTGTGGGCTTAGTAGTAGAAGTAAACGAAAACTATAGTACTATTATGAGCTTGCTTCATCGCAATAGTAAAGTAAGTGCTATGTTGAAAAGAGACAAGATTGCAGGCAGTATCGAATGGGATGGCACCGATCCAAATATTTTAGTGCTAAAAAATATTTCTAAAAGTGCCGCTCCTAAACTGGGTGATACGGTTATTACCAGCCCCTACTCTTCAAATTTCCCCGCTCAATTAATGGTAGGACGCGTAACTAAAGTCATACAAGACCCCTCTAGCAACTTCTTAACCTTGCATGTAAAGGCAGGCACTAACTTTTTTAATTTAGAATATGTTTATGTTGTAGAGAATAGAAGAATGGAGGATCAAAACAAGGTAATTATAAAGGAGGCAGGCAATGAATAATTTACTAAAAAATACGGCTCGATTTATTTTGTTCTTATTAGTACAGATTGTCATTTTAAATGAAGTTCCTCCAATTCATCAATTTATTACACCCTATATTTATTTTCTATTTTTATTATGGTTGCCTTTTGGAGCCAGTCGTATTAGCACCACCTTATTTGGCTTTATATTTGGCTACAGCCTTGATTTATTTACCAAAACCCCTGGACTGCATGCAGCTGCCTGCGGATTAATGGGATACCTTAGACCTACTATTTTAAATTTACTCTTATCTCAAGAGGCGTCTGAAGAAGTGAGCAAAGAACCAAGTATTGCCACCATGGGCTGGGGCCCTTATGCTTTTTATGCATTTGCACTCACTTTTATTCACCATTTTTATTTAGTCTTATTAGAATGGTTGCAGTTTGGTAACTTTGGTTACTTCATTGGAAAAGTGTTCTTCACTAGTATTATTAGTTTATTATTAATTTTTAGTGTAGAGCTTATCATGAACAGAAGAAAGCTAAAAAAATAATTCATGTCAATGTACAACTCGAATCGTGGGGGTATCATTCAAATTATCATTGGTATTATTTTTGTCTTAATCACCGCTCAACTAATTAGTTTACAAATATTTTCTAGCAAGTATGTACTCGCTGCCAACAACAATGCCATTTTTAGAAAAATAATTTATCCAGATAGAGGCATTATATACGATCGTAAAAAAAGAGCCCTTTTAGAAAATACCATTAGCTATGACTTAGTGGTTATTCCCAATGAAGCCAGGGGCGTAGATACGGCTACTTTATGTGAAATATTAAAAATAGATAAAGCCGAATACAACAAAAGAATAGTGGAAGTGATTATTAAAAATACACGTGTAAAATCGGGTGTATTCGAGGCTTTTCTTTCTGCAGAATTATATGCACAGTTAACGGAGAACTTATACCGCTTTCCGGGCTTCTCTTTATCTGAGCGTTCTATTCGTTCTTATCCTTACAATACAGCAGCGCATGTACTTGGCTATGTAGCAGAAGTCGATGTTAATTTTTTAAAAAAGCATGGTGAAGAGGGTTATGAAATGGGCGACTATGCGGGCATGACAGGACTAGAAAAACAATACGAATCTATCTTAATGGGCCAAAGAGGTGT
>SHWX01000073.1 GCA_009693615.1 Chitinophagaceae bacterium
ATGCTGGATATTCTGTATCACAAATTGACGAAGTAATTTTAGTAGGAGGTTCTTCAAGAATTCCTAAAATACAAGAGATAGTAGAAAAGTTCTTTGGCAAAAAACCTAACCGTTCTGTGAACCCTGATGAAGTGGTTGCCATTGGTGCAGGTATACAAGGTGCAGTATTAACTGGAGATGTGAAAGATGTATTGTTATTAGACGTCACACCTTTAAACTTAGGTATTGAAACAATGGGTGGAGTAATGACTACTATGATTTCTTCTAACACAACCATTCCTACTAAGAAAACAGAAGTGTATTCTACAGCTAGTGATAATCAACCAGGTGTACAAATTCATGTATTACAAGGAGAGCGTCCAATGGCTCCTCAAAATAAAAGTTTAGGTATGTTTAACTTGGATGGTATTCCACCAGCACCAAGAGGCGTTCCTCAAATTGAAGTTACTTTTGATATTGATGCTAATGGTATTTTAAATGTAAGTGCAAAAGATAAAGGCACTGGTAAAGAACAAAAAATTAGAATTGAAGCAGGAAGTGGTTTGACTAAGGAAGAAATTGAAAAAATGAAAGCCGAAGCCAAAGCTAACGAAGCGGGTGATAAAATAGAAAAAGATAGAGTAGAAAAATTAAACCAAGCCGACAGTTTGATTTTCCAAACAGAAAAACAATTGAAAGAATTTGGTGATAAAATTTCTGCAGATAAAAAGGCACCTATTGAAACTGCTTTAGCGAATTTGAAAGAAGCACATGCTTCTCAAGATATTGCTAAGGTAGACACCGCTTTAGAAGCAATGAATACTGCATGGACTGCTGCAAGTGAAGAAATTTACAAAGCACAAGCAGCTGGAGCAGCTGGCCCTGAACAAGCAGGTGCAGAGCAAGCTGGCGGACAAGCCAACGGTGGAGCCAAAAACGATACCGTTGAAGATGCTCAATTTGAAGAAGTAAAATAAGCTGAGATGCCTTTATTGGCAGAAAGTATTATCATAATGTTAAGCCCTTTCAGTTTTCACTGAGAGGGCTTCTTTATTTAAATTAGTTTGATGTACCTTCGCGCAGCATAATTTATATATGAAGAGAATTGAAAGACATAGAGCCATTTTAGGCGTAGACGATAAAGCTACTTTAAGCGACTTAAAAAAAGTATATCGTAAGATTATGATGGAGTGGCATCCCGATAAATTTCAAGAGAGTGATGATGCCAAAAAAATGGCAGAAGAAAAGTCTGCAAAATTAATTGCCTCTTATCATTTTTTGGTAAGTGTGCATACTGAAACAAGAGAGGCTACCTTAGCTGAATATACGGCTACTACTACAGAAGCCAGTATCGATGACTTTGAATATAAGTCTGAAATATTAAGAGTAGTGTTTTCGGATGGCCATGAATATGAATACTATGGCGTTCCAAAAGCCATTTATGTAAAGTTAGTCAATGCCGATACACCTGATCGTTTTGCAAGACGACATATCTACGAAAATTACTTATACAGAAGTACCAGCAAGATTGTTGGAGGAAATGAGTAATTCTGCGTAATTAGCTCGTAAAAGCTTCAATAAAGCTTAAAATATTTTCCGTTTTTTGATACTAATAAATGAGTATTTGTAGTAATTTTAGTGCTCAATATTTACAATAATTATTATTATGGAAAATAACGCAATCCCAGCAGCAAAATGTCCTTTTACTGGTGCTTCTACTACATCAAAAATTACTAGTGCTGGTGCAAGAAATATCGATTGGTGGCCGAATCAATTAAGATTAAATATTTTACGCCAACATTCATCTTTAACCAATCCAATGGACGCTTCTTTCAATTATGCAGAAGCTTTCAAGTCTTTGGATTTAAAAGAAGTTAAAAAAGATATGTTCGATTTAATGACTACCTCACAAGATTGGTGGCCTGCAGACTACGGTCACTACGGACCCTTCTTTATTCGTATGGCTTGGCATAGTGCAGGAACTTATAGAACAACCGATGGCCGTGGTGGTGGAGGAGCTGGTATGCAAAGGTTCGCACCTTTAAATAGCTGGCCCGACAATACTAATTTAGATAAAGCCCGTTTATTATTATGGCCTATTAAAAAGAAATATGGTCAAAAATTATCTTGGGCCGACATTATGATACTTGCAGGTAACTGTGCTTTAGAATCGATGGGTTTTAAAACCTTTGGTTTTTCTGGTGGCCGTGCCGATGTTTGGGAACCACAGGAAGATGTGTATTGGGGAGCAGAGCGTGAGTGGTTAGGCGATAAAAGATATAGCGGCGACCGTGAATTAGAATATCCATTAGCCGCAGTACAAATGGGACTTATTTATGTAAACCCAGAAGGGCCTAATGGCAACCCTGACCCTATTGCATCAGCAAGAGATATTCGTGAAACATTTGCGCGTATGGCCATGAACGATGAAGAAACAGTGGCGCTAATTGCAGGTGGACATACATTTGGTAAAACACATGGTGCTGCAGATCCAGGAAAATATGTTGGTGTAGAACCAGCCGCTGCAGGTATTGAAGAACAAGGTATGGGTTGGAAGAATACTTTAAATTCAGGCAACGGTGTGAATACCATTACATCTGGTTTAGAAGGTGCATGGACAACTACACCTACAAAATGGAGTAATAATTATTTTGAAAACTTATTTGGCTTTGAGTGGGAATTAACTAAGAGCCCAGCAGGAGCACATCAATGGAAACCTAAAGCAGGTGCGGGTGCAGGAACAGTGCCTGATGCACATGATCCATCCATCACACATGCACCTACTATGTTAACCACCGATATTGCTTTAAGAGTTGACCCTGCATACGGACCTATCTCTAAAAGATTTTTTGAAAACCCTGATCAATTGGCCGATGCATTTGCAAGAGCTTGGTTTAAGTTAACACATCGTGATATGGGACCACGTTCTCGTTATGTGGGAACAGATGTCCCAGCAGAGGTTTTAATTTGGCAGGATCCTTTACCTGCAGTGAATCATAAATTAATTGACGCATCAGATATTTCTGCATTAAAATCAAAAATTTTAGCAAGCGGTATTTCTGTTTCAGCATTCGTTTCAGCCGCATGGGCATCAGCTTCTACTTTCCGTGGATCTGATAAACGCGGTGGTGCCAATGGTGCACGTATTCGTTTAGCGCCTCAAAAGTTTTGGGCTGCAAATAATCCAGCACAGTTATCTAAAGTATTAGATGCACTAGAATCAATTCAAAAAGAATTTAATACTGCGAATAAAGAAAAGCAAGTTTCATTAGCTGACTTAATTGTACTTGCAGGTGCAGCTGCTATTGAAAAAGCTGCTAAAGACGGAGGACATGATGTCAAAGTTCCATTCACTGCAGGCAGAACCGATGCAACAGAAGCGCAAACCGATGTAGCCTCTTTTGCAGTATTAGAACCTATTGCAGATGGCTTTAGAAATTATATCAAACCTCGTACTTTAATTTCTCCAGAAGATATGATTATTGATAAAGCGCAGTTACTCACATTAACCGCTCCTGAAATGACAGCGCTTTTAGGAGGACTTCGTGTTTTAGATACAAATTTTGATGCATCTAAGCATGGTGTATTTACAAATAAACCTGGTGTATTAAGCAATAATTTTTTTACTAATTTAATTGACTTCAGTATTACTTGGAAAGCAACCGATGCGCATCAATATACTTTTGAAGGTAGCGATAGAGCAACTGGAAAAGTTAAATGGACAGGCACTAGAGTTGATTTAATTTTTGGATCGAATTCTGAATTGCGTGCACTAGCAGAAGTGTATGCATGTGATGATGCAAAAGGAAAATTCGTTCACGATTTTATCGCCGCATGGGATAAGGTAATGAACTTGGACCGCTTCGATTTAGCATAATATTTTTACAATACAAATAAAAAGCCTTCCTTTATAGGGAGGCTTTTTAAATATAAATAATAACATGAAAAACAAGATCAAAATTTTAGTAATTAGTTTATTTTTTACGGGCACTGTATTTGCACAAAATGGGCAGGCGCTTATTAAAAAATCAATCAATGAACAGCAATCTAATTTAGTAGAAGAGTTTAAATCGTTTTTATCTATTCCCAATGTAGCAGCTAACCCAAAAGGCTTGCAAGACAATGCTAATTGGATAAAAAATTACATGCAATCAAAAGGAATTGAAGAAGTAAGTTTGCTTACGCTTCCTAATAGCCAAATGCCTCCTGTGGTTTATGGAGAAGTAAAAGTGCCAGGGGCGACTGAAACCATTATTTTTTATGCGCACTACGATGGCCAACCTGTTGATACTAGTAAATGGTTCCCGGGTTTACATCCTTTTAAGCCTGCACTATACAGTGGTAGCTATGAAAATGGAGCTACTGTCTTGCCTTGGTTAAGTACTGGAAATATTTATGATGTAAACGCAAGAATATATGCAAGAGGCGCTTCCGATGATAAAGCAGGAGTGATGGCTATTATAAATGCCTATGCGCAATTGAAAGCTTTAAACATAAAACCTACTGTGAATATTAAGTTTTTCTTCGAAGGAGAAGAAGAAGCAGGTTCGCCTAATTTAGAATCATTTTTAGAATTGTATAAAAATAAATTATCCTCGAACATGTGGGTGATATGTGATGGCCCCGTGCATCAGTCCGGTAAAAAACAATTGGTGATGGGTGTAAGAGGAGATACGCATTTAGAATTGACTGTATTTGGGCCAAAGCGTCCACTACACTCTGGACATTATGGTAATTGGGTATTAAACCCAGCCATGGAACTCGTAAGATTACTGGCAAGCATGAAAAATGAAAAGGGAGAAGTAACTATTAAAGGTTTTTACGACGATGTAGTAGCTTTATCTACTGCCGAAAAGCAAGCCCTTGCAAGTATTCCTAGCGTAGAAGAACAATTAAAAAAAGAATTAGGTATTAATGCCACAGAAAGAACAGGTGCCTTAAACGACGCTTTACAATTACCATCTTTAAATATTAATGGAATACAAAGTGCAGGCGTAGGAAAATATTCTGCCAATGTAATACCCACTAAGGCCATTGCCTCTGTGGATATGAGATTGGTAGTTGGCAATGATTGGGAAAAGCAACAACAAAAAGTTATTGATCATATAATAGCCCAAGGCTTTTTTGTAACAGGTAGTGAACCCACCGATGAAGAAAGAAAGTTAAACGCTAAAATTTGTATGGTGGTAAGGGATAAAAAAAGTTACAATGCTCAAAAAACTTCTTTAGATAACCCTTATGTAAGAAGAATTTCAAAAGCCATTTCACTTGTGAATAATGAGCAGGCTCTATTACTTCCATCACTTGGAGGAAGTCTTCCTTTATTTGTATTTGAAAAAGTATTGAAAACTTCTCCTGTGACGGTGCCTATTGCCAATCACGACAATAATCAACATGCCGAGAATGAGAATATTAAGTTGAAGAACTTTTTTGAGGGTATTCAGGTTTTCTCAGCTATAATGACCATGGAGAAATAATACATTTCTATAAATAAATTTAGTTCTAATGAAAACATTTTTTAAAAATAAAATTGTTCCTGTCATTTCCTTTGTACTTGTCATTACATCTTCCTTTGCTTTCACCATTCCTTTAACCTTTCCTGGTTTAGTAGACTGGGCCATGGTGGCGCGTATACGCGAGGAAGGTTTACAACATTCTAAAGTAATGGAGTACGAGTCTTATATCGTAGATGTATTAGGTGCAAGACTTACTTTGTCTCGTGATATGCAAAGAGCTCAAGTTTGGGCCTTAGATGAAATGAAAAAAATGGGATTAAGCCAAGTGAATAGTGAAGCCTATATGGACTATGGCGTTACCTGGGATAATGAATATGTATCGGCACATATGATCGAGCCCGATTACATGCCACTTAACGCTTATCCTGTTGCATATACTGCTGGTACAGTAGGAAAAATAAATGCAGAGGCGATGGTGGTGGATATTCAAACCAAAGAAGATATAGAGTTGTATAGAGGTAAGCTAAAAGAAAAGGCGGTTCTTATTTCAAGCCCTGCTGTAATTGATTTACTAACACTTATCAATGGGGTACACCGATATAATAACGAAGAACTTATTGCACTAGAGCAAGCAGCTATTGTTCCTATTAAATCAAATCCAGCAAGAGTCATTAAAAATCCAACAATTTTAACAGCAGTAGAACGCTTGGCTTTTTTAAAATCAGAAAATGTGGCGGTTGTTTTACAAACCGATGGTAATAGGTTAGGAATAGTTCCTGCTTATTCTCGTCCTGGTGTAAGAGAAGATGGTTGGTCTGCTGCAGGAATGAAAAACGCATCACCCATTTTAGCAGTAACTCCAGAACATTATAATAGAATGTACCGTGTATTAAAAAGAGGCATTTCTGTTAAAATAGAATTTGAGATAAAAAATAAAATAGGAGATAAGGTTGAACAAGCAATGAACCTTGTGGGTGAAATTCCTGGAACAAATCCTAAAGAAGGCATTGTAATGGTGGGTGCACATTTTGATACTTGGCATGGTAGTTCTAATGCAAGTGATAATTCATCTGGCACAGCAGTCGCATTGGAAGCCATGCGCATACTTAAAACATTAGGTGTAAAACCTATGCGTACTATTCGTATAGCTTTATGGTCGGGGGAAGAACAAGGCCTGTATGGTTCTCGCGCTTACGTACAAAAACATTTTGGTGACCCGCGTAATGCAGCCATTGGCATTAAGCCCGAGTATGAAATGTTATCTGCTTATTTTAATCAAGACTATGGAGCAGGACAATACCGTGGCATATACTTACAAGGTAATGAAGCAGCACGCACCATGCTTACTGAATGGATGGAACCATTTCGTGACTTAGGTATGAATATGGTTTCTAATCAAAGCCTAGGTAGTACCGACCATGTTTCTTTTGATGAAGTGGGTCTTCCAGGCTTTCAATATTTACAAGACAGAACACCAGGAACTGCAGGACATACCAACCTAGATTATCTTGAAGGTATTCAGCCTGAGGACTTAATGAAGAATGCTACTATTATGGCTTCTTATATTTATCATGCAGCCATGGCAACAGAGCGGATTCCTAGAAAAGCCTTAACGATTTTAAAATAAAAAAATCAAAACAAAGCAATATGAAAAAGTTATTAATTATTCCATTTTTACTTGCATCTTATATGGGTGTCGGTCAAACTGCAGCTACTATTATTGGAACAACTATCAAAATCGCTAATTTAGAAGTTGCACAAAATGATTTTCCAATTAAGATGAATTGGGATGATGCAAAAAAAGCTTGTGAAGCATTAGGCGATAGTTGGAGATTACCAACTAAAGATGAATTGAATGATTTATATAAAAACAGGATAAAAATAGGGGGGTTTGTAGCCAATCGTTATTGGTGTTCCTCCGAGGAAATTGTTGGTTCAGCGTGGAAGCAGGACTTCAGTGATGGCACACAATACTACGCCAATAAGTTGCTGAATGCATATTCTGTTAGGGCTGTTAGATCATTTTAATAATTTAAAATTCTTACTATTAAAAAGCTAATTTTTATTCTTTCTTTATTCTCAATAATATATTCTTGTTCAAAAAAAGAATCTACTCCTACAGTTACTCCACCTGTTGTAATTAAACTTTCTGGTTGTGATTCAGTTAGGTCGGGGATTTTAAAACCAAACACACAGGATACCCTTAGGTTATTGTCTTGTATTAAAATTACTGGTTGTGATTCAGTACGATTAGGTTTACTTAAATCAACTAAAGATCTATTAAGATTAAATTGTAATTCTTTATCAATTACTATTGGTACACAAAAGTGGATGACAGTGAATTTAGATATTGAAACTTATCGTAATGGCGATGTAATACCACAGGTGACTGATCCAACCACTTGGCAAGGATTAACTACAGGTGCTTGGTGTTATTATGGTAATAACGATGATAACGGAGCAAAGTATGGTAAACTCTATAATTGGTATGCAGTAAATGATTCAAGGGGGTTAGCCCCACAAGGGTGGCATATATCAACTGATGCAGAATGGACAACTTTAAGTACTTTATTGGGTGGAGAAGATCTAGCCGGAGGAAAATTGAAAGAGGTAGGAACACTTAATTGGATGAGTCCTAACACAAAAGCTACAAACGAGACTGGGTTTTTAGCACTTCCGGGAGGCCTCCGTCTCTACGATGGGACATTCAACGGTGTTGGCGGCTTCGGCTACTGGTGGAGCGCTACACAGGACAATTCCACAGGCGCCTGGATCCGCGGCCTGTACTCCAACAATGTCAACCTAGGCAGGGGCAGCGCCAGTAAGAGTTACGGGTTCTCGATTCGTTGCCTTAGGGATTAGTTTATTAGATTATTTTTTCACCTATTTGTCAGTTTTACAAATAAAAAACCCCCGTTGTTAAACGAGGGTTTGTGCCCAGAACAGGAATCGAACCTGCACATCCTTGCGAACGCTAGATTTTGAGTCTAGTGCGTCTACCAATTCCGCCATCTGGGCAGGGCTGCAA
>SHWX01000074.1 GCA_009693615.1 Chitinophagaceae bacterium
ATGAGCGATACTACAGTATATGTCACCCAAGATACTTTTGATAAAATGCGTGAGCAATTACAAAAGATGAAGTCGGTAGAGCGTCCGGCTGCTTCTAGAGCTATTGGAGAAGCAAGAGAAAAAGGAGACTTAAAAGAAAATGCTGAATATGATTCTGCTAAAGAAGCGCAAGGAATGTTGGAAGCGAAAATTAAACAATTGGAAGCGGCTATTTCCAATGCTAAAATAGTAGATACAAGTACCATTGATACAAGTAAGGTAACTATATTAACCAAGGTTACTATTACCAATCAGGCTACTAAAAAAACAATGACTTATCAATTAGTGGGAGAAAAAGAAGCCGATTTAAAAGCCGGTAAAATTTCTGCATCATCTCCAATTGGAAAAGGGTTGATTGGAAAAAAAGTAGGAGAGCTAGCAGAAATTCAAGCGCCTAATGGCGTGATGAAATTTGTAGTAGATAATATTACTATCTAATAATTATTTACAATAAATTAAACTAGAATAAATAAAAGCCATGACCCTTTTTTCTAAAATCATCAATGGCGATATTCCTTCTTATACAATTGCGGAGTCAGAAAAGTTTTATGCATTTTTAGATATTTTTCCTTTGCAAAAAGGCCATACTTTAATTGTGCCTAAAATAGAAGTAGATAAAATATTTGATGTACCAGATGCTTATTTAAGTGAATTATTATTATTCGCAAAACCCATTGCAGCAGCCATTGAAAAAAGTTTTCCTTGTAATAGAGTAGGTATGGTCACAGTAGGTTTAGAAGTGCCTCATGCCCATTTGCATTTAATACCTATTAATGCTGCGTCTGATATGGAATTCTCACAGCCCAAACTTTCTTTAAGTACAGAAGAATTTAAAGCTATTCAAGATTTAATTATAAGTAAATTATAAATGGGGGCTATTTTTTTAGTCGCTCCGGATTTTTAGTAAGAAAGGCCTCCCAACTATTGGCTTTTTTAGAAGACTTTTTTCCTTTTACAATTTTTGCAGTAGGTAGTATTAAGCCAGCTATTTGATAATGATGACATAGCGCAACGCCTAAGGCGTCGGTGGCATCATAGTATTTAGGTTGTTGTTTAATAGATAAAATACGCTCCAACATTTTCCAAATCATTTCTTTATCGGCATTGCCATTACCCGTAATAGATTGCTTTACTTTTTTAGGTGCATATTCGGTCACGGGAATTTTAAAATGCATTGCTGCTGCTATGGCAACGCCTTGTGCACGACCTAACTTTAGCATACTTTGTATATTCTTGCCAAAAAAAGGGGCTTCAATGGCAAAATGTGTGGGCTGATAAGTTTCAATTAATTCAATGATTCTAGCATGTATCATTTGAAGCCTTGCATAAATGTCTTTTTCCTTGGTCATTTTTAAGACATCCATTGTAATGAGGGCTGGCTTAGGCCCCCCTTTTAAAATTGCATACCCTAGTATTTGGGTACCTGGATCAATTCCTAAAATAATGGGTGTTTTTGACATGCACAATAAAGTTACATATATCATAGCAAATTCCGAACTTTGTGATAATGAATCAAGAGCGCTTCAAAAAAATAGGAACCACCCTTAATAATTCTATTGGATTTATTTTGTTCCTTGTATGCGCAGTGGCTATTTATAATAAAGTAGCTTCTAATGATAACCTAAATCAATTTGGGGATCAAATCAAGCAAAAATTTTATACCATTGGCTTTTTTCAGTGGGCTGTCTTAATTATCTTATTTGTTTTAAATTATTTAATGGAATCCATTAAATGGAAGCTGGTACTAGCTGAATTAAGTCCTATTACTATTTTAAAATCTTATAAATCTGTTTTAGTAGGTCAGGCTTTCGCCTTTTTTACCCCCGCTAGATCGGGCGATTATGTGGGTAGAATTTTATTTTTAGAAGCAGGTAATAAATTAAAAGGACTGGCCCAAATGGCTTGGGCATCCTATGCGCAATTATTAATTACTTTATTTTTTGGAAGCATTGGTTTATCTTATAATCTGCCTTTTTTACCTTGGTTAAAATGGGCGGGGCCCTTTATTGCAGCTGCTGCCTTTGTCATTTATTTTCATCCAGGTAATTTTACTGGCTGGCTAAAAAAGTTATCCTTACTGCAAATTAAAACTAAATTAAAGGGTCAATTGGTCTTATTTGCTTTTTTAAAATATTGTGTTTTTATACTACAGTATACCTGGGTGGTTAAAATATTTAATATCCCCATTGGCATGATTGACCTTTGGGTGGCCTTGTCTGTCTTGTTTTTTTGTTTAAGTCTAATCCCCTCCATTGCTTTAACGGATGTAGTGATAAGAGGGCAGCTCATCGTTTTATTATTAAGTCCTTTTTATGACAATAGTTTAATGCTTATTTGCGTAAGTACTATTATATGGGCTGTTAATTTTTTATTACCTGCTATAATTGGTTCTATTCTCTTAATAAATTTCAGGATAAAGCAATAATTTTGCATTACACCCCCCAACAAAGTAATTAAGCCACATGCATTTTCTATTTCTTTTATTTTCTTTTTTCACCTTTATGCCAAGCAATGATAAAGGTTTATGTAATTTAAATAATACTGCATTTAATGCAGGGGAGAAGATTAGCTATACTATTTATTATAATGTGATTGGGCTTTATGTGAATGCGGGTAAAACCGACTTTACGGTGCAGTCTACTAGCTTCAATGAGAATGATGCTTTTACTTTCACCGCTATAGGAAAATCTAATTCAAATTATGATTGGATATTTAAAGTAAGGGATAAGTATGAATCGGTGGTGGATGCTAAAACACTTCTGCCTTATCAATTTACAAGACAAATAAACGAAGGCTCTTTTCATAAAAAGGAAATGGTAAATTTTAATCAAAAAGCTAGAACAGCTAGTACCGAAGAAGAAGTATATAAAACATCGGAATGCACTTTTGATGTGGTGAGTGCTATTTATGCTGCTCGGAATTATAATTATTCAAATTTGGTCATGAATGATAAAATTTCTCTTAATTTTTTCCTAGATAAAAGTTTATACCCTTCCTATTTTAAGTATTTAGGCAGAGAAGTGATTACTACTAAGTATGGAAAATTTAAAGTGATTAAATTAGCACCCTTATTGTTAAAGGGTAGTATGTTTGAAGGGGGTGAAAAAATGACTATCTGGGTGACTGACGACGAGAATCATATACCTGTTCGTATTGAAACGCCCATTGTGGTGGGAAGTATTAAGGTAGATATGGTGGGCTATCAAAATATTAGATATCCTCTAAGTTCTTTAATTGAGCTTGTGAATAATTAAACTATTTCTTTTAAACTAAAACTAGCACCGGCCCTAATTCCTTTCTCCGTTTCTATTAAACGGCAGCATTCATTCACCGCATCGTGTTCAAAAAATAAGATATAATTTTCCTTATGCGCTGTAGTTAAAAACTTTTCTTTTTCTTCTAAGGTAATTAGTGGTTGCATATCATAGCCCATTACATAAGGCAGGGGTATATGTCCTGTGGAAGGCAGTAGGTCTGCCATGTATACAATGGTTTCATTACCCATTTTAATTTTTGGAAGTAACATGGCCTCGGTATGCCCATGCACTACCAAGCAGCTAATAGCTTCTGTAAATTTAATTTCTTGTAAACTAGTACTACTTTGAAAAGGGGGTAGGATAATTAATTTTAGCTGACCACTTTCTTTAATAGGCATAATGTTCTCGGTCAAAAAAGAAGCTTTTTCTCTTCTATTTGGATGCAAGGCTAAATTCCATTGTGTTTCACCTACCCAATAAGTAGCATTCGGAAAACTGGTCACCAACTTATCATTCAATTTTGTGATGGCACCACCTACATGATCAAAATGTAAATGCGTTAGCAATACATCGGTGATCTCTTCTACCCCTATATTTATTTTTTGAAGCGCTTCAGGTAATGCGATTGTTTCATGAGGCTGATAATGACTAAAAAATTTGGCATCTTGTTTATCACCCATGCCCGTATCTATTAATATAGTACGAGCGCCTTCTTTAATGACTAAACAACGTAAGGCCCAAGTACATAAATTATTTTCATCTGCCGGATTGGTTTTATTCCAAATAGATTTTGGTACTACACCGAACATGGCACCTCCATCTAATTTAAATTTACCTGTCTCTACACTATACAACTGCATATCCTTTTATTTTTGAAGTACGGTATAATAAAACAAGTCCGATGATAAAAAATATACATAAGGCCAATACCGAATTTCTTTGTGAGCCAGTTATTTCATTAATAAAACCAAAACTAAACATACCAATTACAATCGCAATTTTTTCAGTAACATCAAAGAAGCTAAAATAACTAGTGGTATCATGTGTTTCTGGCATTAATTTGGAATAGGTGCTTCTGCTTACCGATTGAATACCTCCCATTACAAAACCTACTACAACGGCTAAAGTATAAAATGGAACTACCGCATTTCTAGGTAAATAATAGCCCATGATACAGCCCCCAATCCATATAACGATGGCTATCATAATGGTATTAAAATTGCCCCATTTACTTGCGAGCTTTGCCATTATATGAGCCCCTGGTATGGCTACAATTTGTATAATTAATATAGCTAAGATTAAATTAGTGGTAGGAATATTTAATTCACTTTTTCCATACAAGGTGGCTGCTAACATTACAGTTTGCACACCCATATTATAAAAGAAAAAAGAGAATAGAAATCTTTTAAGTACGGGTAATGTTTTTAATTCAATCCATACTTTGTGCAATTCTTTATATCCTTGGGTAATTAAGTTTTTACTATGTGCACCTTTTGCACCTCTTCCTTCGGGTAGTCTTGAAATAGATAACCAACCAAATCCTATCCACCAAACACCTACTAGTAAAAATGATATTTGAGATGCCTTGCCTACGGTAATACCAAATAACTCAGGCTTTAGTACAAAGACAAAACAGATAAGTTGTAAAAGTACCGATCCAATATAGCCCATCATAAAACCTTTGGCGCTAATACGGTCACGGTCTGCGGGTGCGGCAATTTCTGGTAAGTAAGAATTATAAAAAACCAAACTGCCCCAAAACCCAACACAGGCAATAATAACAGAAAATAAACCACCCATAATATGATTGCTATCAAAAAAGTATAAAGATGCACAGGCTAAACTTCCCATGGTACAAAAGAAACGAAGGAATTGTTTTTTATTACCTCTGTAATCGGCAATGGAAGAAAGTATAGGAGAGAGAATGGCTACAATCACAAAGGCAATAGCTAGTACATAATTATAAAGCGCTGTATTTGAAAATTCGTAAGGGCCTATTTTAATTTTATCAATTAATGTATTTTCGTTGCCATCGCCAGTAACTGCTTCGTAATAAGCAGGGAATATGGTAGAAGTAATAACAAGATTGTATACACTATTAGACCAATCATACATGGCCCAACCGTTCACTACTTTTTTAGAAGCTGTTTGCATTAGCAATTGTTTAGTGTTTTAAAAATACTAATAATTATGCAACTCTCCTATAGGGGATATTTAGTTCAGATAATGGGTATATAAAAGCCCTAAGATGCTCAGGCCTAGTACAATACGGTACCAGCCAAAAGGGGCAAAGCCATGCTTTTGTACAATGCGCATAAAAAATTGCACACTTATGAGAGCCACCACGAATGCTACTACTGCACCAATGAATAATGTAATGAGGTTCTCCTGTCCAAAAATTGCAGGATTGGTTTTATAAACATCTAAGGTACTTTTTGCAGAAGCGGCCAACATGGTAGGCACTGCTAAGAAAAAAGAAAATTCTAAAGCTGTTTTTTTATTTAATTGCTGACTCATACCACCAATAATGGTAGCAGCACTTCTGCTCAGTCCAGGAAATAAAATAGACAATACTTGAAAGCAACCAATGATAAATGACTTTTTATAAGTAATGCCCTCTTGATTTGACTCTTGGTTTTGAGAAGCTTCTGCTTTTGCAAAAAATTTATCAATGAAAATTAGAATAACACCACCTGCTACCATCACAATCGCAATGACCCATAAATTACCTAATGCAGCATCGATATATTTTTTCAAAAGAGCTCCGAAAATTAAAGCAGGAATAACGGCAATCATTAATTTAATATAGAAGCTAAATTGCTTAAAATCAAAAAACTTTTTTCTGTAGATAACCACCACCGATGCAATGGCTGCTAGTTGAATCACTATTTCAAATAAGTCCACAAAGGGGCTACTTTCAATACCTAAAAAAGGATTAGCAAACTTCATGTGGGCCGTACTTGAGATAGGTAAGAACTCGGTGATACCCTCAATAATAGCTATGATAACGGATTGTAAAGTGTTCATTCTTACGACTTTTTGAAAATCGCATATATTTCTACAATAAAACCTGCGATAACCACAATGGGCGCAAGGGTAATGCGTCTAAAGCTATATACTTCCGATTCATTAAATACATTTGGGTCGGCGCTTTTACCACCAGACATTAAGAACATGCCTACTATGATTAAGGCTGCTCCAACAAGCATCCAAGTATAATTAGATTTACCAAAGAATTGAAGTGATTTAGTTTTTTCTTTCTGACTCATGGCTTCAAGTTTTATTTTCAATAAATTTTTTGTAAAAGTTTTAGTACAATTAATATAATTCGTCCAATTTCATTTTTAAATATTTCAAAACGCTACGGTAAGTACTAAATACCGAAATACCCACACCCAGTAGAATAAGGCCTCCAAATAAAATTAAACTATTGCTTATGCCTTGCAAAATACCTATTTGAGGAAACTGCGTAGTGGCCCATTCAATTAAACCAAATAAAAGAAAGATGGCTACAAAGGCACTAATTAAACCATTCAATAAAGCACGAATTAATAATGGCTTAGAAATAAAATTACGTGTAGCTCCTACCATTTGCATGGTCTTAATTAAAAAACGATTGCTATACATAGCTAAGCGAATGGTATTATCAATACTAATAATTACAATAATGCAAAGTATAATGGACATCACTAAAAATATTACCCCAATTTTAGTAGCTCTTTCATTTAAGCTAGTCACTAAATTTTTAGGATATTGAATATCGGCAATATCTTTACTAAAGGTATTTTCAATAGCGGCTGTAATTTTAGTTAAGCTATCTGTATTTACATAATCGGCTTTTGCATAAAAGTCAACACTTTCTGGAAGTGGGTTAGCCTCTAAAATTTTAGCCCAGTCTTCATTATTTTCTTTATTCCAAATGGCCTTCGCTTTTTCTTTATTAATATATTCTACATTTTTTGCATAAGGCTGACTTGCTATAAATTGCTGAATTTTACCCACTATATTTTTGTCAGTGGTTCTCACATAAACACTAATACGAATATCCTCTTTGAAGCTGTCCCCAATAGACTGAAGGTTTAAAAATAACCAGCCCATAATGCCCATAATAAATAAAACAATGGCCACCCCTACAATACTATAAATGTAGTTGGGTTTGCTGCGTTTCAGCGCCGATGTTCCGGTAGAAGCCATAGCATTAAAATTTTATTTGTTCGCTTTGCAAATGTAGGGTTTTGAACGCTAATGGCTTACATTTGCAGAGGGTGAATTCAGACATTTTTTACGCAAAATGGGGTAGGCCCAAAATTTGGTTAAAGAATTGTTAGTTTTCCCAGCTTTTATAAAGAAAATTAAGAAATGGAGTATCAATTTAGGGCCATTGAAAAAAAATGGCAAACTATTTGGCAGGAAAAAAAGGCGTACAAGGTAAGTAATGATTCTACTAAGCCTAAGGCTTATATATTGGATATGTTCCCTTATCCAAGTGGTGCTGGTTTGCATGTTGGTCATCCCCTAGGTTATATTGCATCAGATATTTATAGCAGGTATAAAAGACTAAAAGGTTTTAATGTTTTACACCCCATGGGTTATGATGCATTTGGATTACCTGCAGAGCAATACGCAATTGAGCATGGCGTACATCCTACTAAAAGCACTTATGATAATATCAATAATTTTAGAAAACAATTAGACAATATTGGATTTTGTTTTGACTGGGATAGAGAAGTAAAAACTTGTGATGTAAGTTATTATAAATGGACGCAGTGGATTTTTCTACAATTATTCGATAGCTATTTTGATAAACAGCAGTCAAGGGCAAGACCCATCGCCATACTGGAAGCCGCTTTTGAAATGCAAGGGAACGCAGCACATATTTGTCCAGCAGATACTACATTAACTTTTACTGCCAACCATTGGAAAGCGTATTCAGAAAAAGAAAAGCAAGCTATTTTAATGCAATACCGTTTGGCTTTTTGTGGTTATGGCGAAGTGAACTGGTGTGC
>SHWX01000075.1 GCA_009693615.1 Chitinophagaceae bacterium
CAATCGAAGAGTCTTTTAGATTCCATAAGGCAATTAATATTGTATAACAAAATACTAAAATACGGGCAGAAAAAAAAGAAAATTGGCTATGAAATAGAAAGAAAAAGATGATAATAACTGATTAGATTTAATAGTAGACATAACTATATTATTAAAATACCTTCTACTTATTATATAACTACTAGTAAATCAAATGAGTAAGTAAGCCGTCTCTTAGTTTTGGCTCAAACCAAGTGCTTTTAGGAGGCATGACTTCGCCGGCGTCGGCTATATTAAATAGTTGATCAATGGTTACTGGGTATAAGCTAAAAGCCATAGCCATCTCACCACTATTCACTCTTTTTTCTAGTTCTGCTAATCCTCTTATGCCACCCACAAAATCAATTCTTTTATCGGTTCTTTGATCGTGTATGCCTAAAACTTTTGATAAAATTGAATTAGATAAAATACTTACATCCAATACACCAATGGGGTCTGCAGTATAAATGCCTGGCTTCGCTATTAATTGATACCAAGTATTTTCTACATACATTCCAAAACTATGCAGTGTCATTGGTTTGAAAGCCGACTCTTCTTTTTGAATCGTAAAATCTTTTTCAAGCGCTGCAATAAATTCAGCAGGACTTAACCCGTTTAAATCTTTTATCAGACGGTTGTAATCTAGGATGGCTAATTGATTAGATGGAAATAAAGTTGTTAAAAAATAATCAGATACTTTTTTAGCTGCAGAGCCTGGCTTCACCGCTTCTTCACTAATGGCTAATTTTACTTTAGCTGCAGAGGCTGCTCTATGATGACCATCTGCGATATAAGTGAAAGGCACTTCTGTTGCAAAAAGATGGGTGATTTGATCAATAAAGGTTTCATCACTTATAGCCCATACGGTATGCTGAATACCATCGTCTGCCGTAAAATCATAGACAGGGTTTTTAGTCGTTTTCCATTTGTCTATGATAGTATCAATAATTGCTTGGTTGCGGTAGGCTAAAAACACATTACCTGTTTGAGCCCCAGAAGTCTTGATATGATTGATTCTATCTAATTCTTTTTCAGGACGCGTGAATTCATGCTTTTTAATAATGTCATTATTATAATCATCAATACTACTCACGCAAACTAAACCTGTTTGTGCACGGCCATCCATAATGAGTTGATAAATATAATAACAAGGCTTTGACTCTTTAAAAAGTACATCTCTTTGAATAAATGCATTTAAATTTTCTAATGCCAATTGATATACTTCTTGACTATGTACATCTGTATTTTCTGGTAAACCAATTTCACTTTTTGTTATATGCAAAAAAGAATAAGCATTACCTACTGCTTCTATTTTTGCTTCTGCACTATTTAAAACATCGTAAGGTTTGCTAGCTACTTGTTTTGCTAGTTGAGGCTGAGGACGTAATGCTTCAAAGGGACTTATTTTTGCCATGGGCGCGAAGTTCGTTCTTTTTGTTGAGAATTAAATTTTTTCAGCGAATGATTTCATCAAGTCGCAGAAAGCTTCTACACTTGAATAAGGCAAGGCATTATACATGCTCACTCGAATGCCTCCTACTGTTCTGTATCCTTTTACACCAATCATTCCTTCTTTTTTACATAAGGCTAAAAAAGCTTCTTCTTTGGAAGCATCTGTTAAAAAGAAAACAGCATTCATAATGCTTCTATCTTCTTTCGCAATGGGGGAATGAAAAGCAGTTGAACTATCAATGGTATTGTATAATAAATTAGCTTTTGCTAGGTTTAATTTTTCCACCGCTGCTAAGCCGCCTTGCGCTTCTATCCAACGCAGGGTTAATAAACTTACATATATAGAAAAAACAGGAGGTGTATTTAATAAAGAACCTGCTTCAATATGTTTTCTGTAATCTAAGATGGCTGGAATTTTTCTATTGACCTTTCCTAAAATATCTTTTTTAACCACCACTATCGTAACTCCTGCAGCACCCATATTTTTTTGTGCCCCTGCATAGATTAAATCGAATTGTTTAAAATTGGTGGGTCTACAAAATATATCAGAACTCATATCTCCAATAAGTAAGGCATTCGTCTGAGGATATTGATGCCATTGGGTTCCCTCCACTGTATTGTTAGTGGTAATATGTAAATAAGTAGCGTTTGAAGGAATGTCGAATGCTTTATTTATATAATTATGTTTTTTATCGGCAGTGTCTGAAACTACTTTTACGGGTCCGAATAAACTAGCTTCTTTGACTGCCTTACTGCCCCATATTCCATTGTCACAAATAGCTGCTAAACCATTTTCGTCTAATAAATTCATGGGCACTTGCATAAACTGCATAGTGGCACCACCTTGTAAAAATAAAACTTCATAGGCGTCGTCTAAGCCCATTAATTTTTTTACAATAGTTTGTGCTTCTGTAACCACTTCTATAAAATGAGCACTACGATGTCCTATTTCTAAAATAGATAAACCCGTATTATTAAAATTATGAATAGCCGCTGCTGATTGTTCTAAAACTTCTTTTGGTAAAATAGAAGGGCCTGAATTAAAATTGTGCAATTGCATTATAGTGATATAAATTAAATTTTAGTATTATTAGGCTCCTCGTCAACTGAGGTCACACCCCCTGAAATAGCATATTTCATTGCTTCTGCAGCATTAATATTTTTTGGTAATTTTCTAGTTTTGGATAATGGTAAAATAAAGGATATGCCTGATATCGCATAAGAATGTGGCACATATACTGTGACATGATCCTTTAATCCTAAATGTTCACAGTTTTCTTGTGTAATAAATCCTATTCTCCAAATATCCTCAGCATCAATACAAACCAAAACGGGTTTATCAAATTTTTTCTTATTACCTGCGAAGGCTTCTAAAAAATCTTTCACTGAAGAATAAATAATTTTTACGCCCGGTGTTTTTTCTAAAAGCCTGTCAAAGATGGACATGAGTCTTTCTACAAAAAATAAAGAAGACAACCAACCTACTACTAATACTAGTGCAATGGCTACTAAAAAACCAAGTCCAGTGACTTTAGGTATTTGTCCATTGACTTCTGCAAACTGTTGAGGAAAAATAAAATTGAGCAGATTAGGTAAAAAATTATCGACCCAATTAAATAAACTTACCACTACCCAAATAGTGACCCCAATAGGTGCCAGCACAATGACCCCTTGAAAAAAGCGCTGCGCTAGGGCAGTTAATATTTTTTGCTTGAATAATTGACGCCTGATATTGGGCATTTGGACTAGTATTAAGGCTCAAATTTCAAACAATTTTGCCATTCGGCATAAATAATAAAAAAATAAGCTCGGAAACTTTGAAAACGAGTTAAGTTTCTGTAGTTTTACGCCCTCAAAACTACCTATGCAAGATAGAATTCTCAATAAAGCCCGCGAATTGATGTTCCAAACTGGGGTCAAACATGTTACCATGGATGACTTGGCTACTCAATTGGGCATAAGCAAAAAGACCATTTACCAGTATTTTAAAGATAAAGATGCCTTGGTAGGCTCTGTGGTGGAATTTGAACTAGCCAACCATGCCTTATTATGTAATCAAAGCACCCAAGCTGCTGACAATGCCGTGCATGAAATATTCCTATTAATGTCTGTGATTCAGGAGATGTTTAATAGAATGAACCCTTTGGCTTTATTTGAAATTGAAAAATATTATCCTTTGGCTTTTGATAAAATTAAAAAACACAAGGACGATATTATTTTTTCTATGATTAGCTCCAATTTAGAAAAAGGCATTGCAGAGGGTTTATACAGAAAAGATGTAGATATAACCATTCTATCTAAATACAGATTAGAAACAAGTTTGATTCCATTTAATATACATGTTTTTCATCCTAGCAAGTTTGATTTACTAAAAGTGAATCTACAAATTATTGAACACTTTGTTTACGGTGTAGCCACTTTAGAAGGTCATAAATTAATGGATGCCTATAAACTAAGTAATCATACAAAGTAATCATAATTCATAGTAGTTATATCAAGTTTACCCCTACAATAAAGCACAGAAATAAAAATTTCAAGTTAATAAATAAAAAATGAAATACCTATCCCTCCTACTAGTTATACTTATACATAGTCAACTACTTAGTGCGCAAACAGAAATTAAACCCTTGCATTCTTTTTCATTGAATGATTGTGTGACTTTTGCTCAAAAAAATAATGTACAGGTTAAAAATTCTTTATTAGCTATTGATTTACAAGTACAAACCAATAGAGAAATTGCAGCCGTAGCATTCCCTACAATTGGAACCAATCTAAGTGGTACCGATTATTTAAAAATACCTACCTCATTACTTCCCGCACAAATATTTGGAGGTACAGCGGGTACTTTTATTCCAGTTCAATTTGGAACTAAATTCAATGCCAACTATGGTGCTAATTTTCAACAATTACTTTTTGATGGTCAAGTATTTGTTGGCTTGCAAGCACGCGCCACTTCTTTGGATATGCAAAGAAAAAATGCAGCAGTTACTGAAGAAGCTATAAAAACTAATATTTATAAAATATACTATCAGTTATCGGCAAGCAAAACACAATTGAATATTTTAGATGCCAATATTGAACGTCTAAACAAACTAGCTAAGGATGCGCAAGTCATGTACAATAATGGCTTTGCGGAGAAATTAGATGTAGATAAAGTAAGTGTTCAATTAAACAATTTACAAACCGAAAAGATTAAAGCAGGTAATGCTGTAGCCATTGGTTATATGGGTTTAAAAATGTTAATGGGTATGCCAGTAAAAGACAGCCTTGAGCTTACTGATGTAATTAATGAGCAAAGCTTAAGCACGGATGTATTAGTAGAAAACGATTTTCAATATGGCGTAAGAAAAGATTATCAATATATAAATGCTGTAAGAAAATTAACGACCTACAATGTTAAGCGTTACCAATTGAGTTATTTACCCACTGTAAGTATGTCTGGCGTTTATTCAAAAAACGCACTAAGAACGACTTTTGATTTTTTTGAAGGGGGTAATTGGTTTCCAACTTCGTTTGTAAGCTTAAATGTGAACTTGCCTTTATTCAATGGCTTTGCTAGAGACGCTAGAGTGAAAAGAACAAAGATTGAATTAAAGCAAATAGAAAATCAAATAGTTGCCTTAAAAAATAATATTGACAACGAAATTACACAGGCGAAATTAAATTATTTGTCTTCAGTGGCTACTGTATCATTTCAAAAAAAGAATATGCAATTAGCTGAAAATGTATATCAACAAACAAAAAAGAAATTTGAAGCAGGTACAGGTTCTAATACAGAAATTTCTGCTGCACAAGCCGACTTAGTAAGTGCTCAAAATAATTTCATAAATGCTTTATACACAGCTTTAATTTCAAAAGTAGATTTATTAAAATCAACTGGAAAATTATAAACCTCCCAATCAAAAAATATTAAAATTATAATAATGAAAAATATCTCTATAATCCTAACAAGTACATTAATTTTAGTCGCCATTGCCTGCGGTGGTGGAGGCAGTAGCTTAGAAAAGCAAAAAGCTAATTTAGCTGCCTTAAAAAAAGAAGGCCTTAGTTTAAACGCAAAAATTGCTTCGCTAGAAAAAGAAATAGCGAAAGCCGGTGGCGCAGAAACAGTAAAAGCAATACTAGTAGCAGTGACCCCCCTTGCCAGTCAAGATTTCACCCATTATATAGAGCTACAAGGAAAGGTAGAATCTGAAAGCGTTTCTTTTGTAACCCCTCGTGCAGGTGGAGGTCAAGTAAAGGGCTTATTTGTCAAAAGAGGCGACAACGTTAGAAAAGGTCAATTAATATTACAATTAGACAATAGCTTAATTAAACAAAGTGCAGCTGCCGCTAGTCAAAATATTGAAACTATAAAATCACAGGCCGCATTAGCTAAAATGGTGTATGAGAAACAAAAGAATTTATGGGAACAAAATATTGGCAGTGAAATGCAATTATTAACTGCTAAAACTAATGCAGAAGCTTCAGCTAGTCAGTTAAAAGCAGCAACAGAACAATTAGGTATGGTGCGTGATCAACTAGCTTATACAACTGTGTATAGCGACGTGGACGGTGTGGCAGAGGAAGTAAATGTAAAAGTGGGCGAACTATTTATGGGCCCTGGTCAAATAAAAATTGTGAATACTGCTCGTTTAAAATTAACCACAATGGTTCCTGAGAATTATGTAGGTAAAGTAAAAGTAGGCACTGAAACAAGTTTAAACTTCCCAGATATTCAAAAAATAATTGATGCTAAAATATCGGTGGTAGGCAATGTGATTGACCCATTGAGCAGAAGTTTTTATATAGAAGCTAAATTACCCGTTGATAAAAATTTCCGTCCGAACCAATTAGTACAAGTAAAAATTAAAGACTACGAAAAAAAGAATGCGATTAGTGCTCCTATTAATTTATTACAAAATGATGAAAAAGGTAAGTTCATTTATGTAGCTGTAATGGAAAATGGAAAACTTCTTGCACGTAAAAAAGCAGTAATAGTGGGTCAGTACTATGGTAATAATATTGAAATTTTAGCAGGCTTAGTAGCTGGTGATAATGTTATTTCGGAAGGTTATCAGACCTTATTTGATGGCCAGAACATTACCACTTCAGATAAATAATAAAAAAATTAAAGCTTAATAGATCATTATGTCGACTATCAATAAAATAAAAGAAAAGTTCAAGGAGTTCAAACCCACTTCATGGGCTATTACCAATAAGACCACTATTTATTTAGTGATGTTGTTCCTTAGCCTAGGGGGGATTTATCAATTCCTTACACTTCCTAAAGAGAATTTTCCTGAAGTAGTGATTCCTAATATTTTCGTGCAAACGGTATATGTAGGTAACTCCCCTAAGGATATAGAAAATTTAGTAACGCGCCCGCTTGAAAAACAAATCAAGAGTATTAGCGGTGTAAAAATTAGCAAATTCACTTCTACTTCTCAACAAGACTTTTCAGCTATTACGGTAGAGTTTAGTACAGATGTGAAACCAGAAATTGCTTTACAAAAAGTGAAAGACGCGGTGGACAAAGCCAAGTCGGACCTGCCTAATGATTTAACACAACAGCCTAGGGTCATTGAATTAAATATTAGTGACATGCCTATTATGTATGTGAACATTAGCGGTAATTATAGCCCCATTCAATTAAAAAAATATGCAGACGATTTAAAAGATAAATTAGAAAGCATTTCACAAATTAATAGAATTGATTTAGTGGGTGCGCCGGAAAGAGAGTTTCAAATTAATGTAGATAATTATAGAATGCAAAGCTCGGGCATCACTTTTGATGATATTAGCGCTGCTATTCAAAGAGAAAACCTCGATTTATCGGGTGGTTTATTAGAAGTAGGTACGATGAACCGTAACCTGCAATTGAAGGGTCAATTAAAAAATGCGAATGATATTGCCAATATTATTGTGCGCAATTCAAATGGTGCTCCTATTTATTTAAGAGATGTGGCTTCTATTAAAGATACGGTGAAGAACAATGAAAGCTATGCACGTTTAAATGGTAAGAATGTACTTACTCTAAACATTGTTAAGCGTAATGGCGAAAACTTAATTTACACTACCGATGCGGTTAAGAAAATTGTTGAAGAAGCCATAGCCAATGATTTACCGAAAGATGTAAAATTGGTTATTTCAGGTGACCAGAGTATTAGAACTAAAAGTTCATTTACCGATTTAGTCAACTCTATTGTTATTGGTTTTATATTAGTATTAGTAGTACTTATGTTTTTTATGGGTGTGACCAATGCCTTCTTTGTGGCCTTGTCAGTACCCTTGAGTATGTTTGTTGCCTTTGTATTGTTACCCGCTGGTGACGTATTAGTGGGCTCGCATATTACTCTAAACTTCATGGTTTTATTTGCCCTCTTATTTGGACTAGGCATTATTGTAGATGATGCCATTGTGGTAATTGAAAACACACACCGTATTTTTGTTCAAGGCAAAGGAAAATTAACAGCTACTACTTCCGCTAAAATGGCGGCAGGGGAAGTCTTTGTTCCTGTATTAGCAGGTACCATTACTACCTTAGCGCCATTCTTCCCTTTATTATTCTGGCCTGGCATTATTGGTAAGTTTATGATTTACTTGCCCGCCATGTTAATATTCACCTTAGCCGCATCACTAGTAGTGGCCTTTATCATGAACCCTGTATTTGCAGTAGACTTCATGAACCATGAAG
>SHWX01000076.1 GCA_009693615.1 Chitinophagaceae bacterium
TCACCTATTTGTCAGTTTTACAAATAAAAAACCCCCGTTGTTAAACGAGGGTTTGTGCCCAGAACAGGAATCGAACCTGCACATCCTTGCGAACGCTAGATTTTGAGTCTAGTGCGTCTACCAATTCCGCCATCTGGGCAGGGCTGCAATATTACGCTATTAAAGAAAATCCTCCAAAATACGATCTAGGTATTTTTTCTTGTAGTAATACTCCTTTATTTGCAGCATTCCTTCTTGGGAAATAGTATCGACCGAACTAGTTTCCAAATACGTTTTAATAGGGATGAAAATTTCATTTTCTATATTTTTAACTTTAGTAAGTACATCTTGTTTTGCTGCTTCATCATCGGCGTCCATCCAAGCCTCGTTTAATTCCATCATTTCCATTAAGAAGTCTGGGCTTAATGCATATTTCTCTTCTGCTTCTAAAAAACCTTTTATTTCTAATACATAGGGAAGAATTGCTGCTGGATTTTGTAATAAAGTAAATGCTTTATTGGCAATCGCCGATTTTTCTAGGGCTTCGTCTTGTTCAAATTCATTGGATTGTGTGAACTTATCCGGATGTGATGCGCGCTGAATTTCCATAAATGCAGCACGCAGTTGCTTTGTATCTACTTGAAAACCAATAGGCAAACCGAACAATTCGAAATAGTTCATTTTAATAATTTGTATATTGTGTAAAATTACCAAAATGCCGGTTATTGGCCTTATTAAAGAAGGAAAAGTTCCTAGCGACAATCGGGTAGCCCTTACTCCCAAGCAGTGTAGGTATTTGTTAGATCAATTCCCTAGCTGGGATATTATAGTAGAATCTTCCCCCCATAGATGTTTTAAGGATAAAGAATATCAAAAAGAAGGTATTAAAGTAGTGGATGACATAACTGCTGCAGACATTTTATTGGGTATTAAAGAAGTGCCTAAAGACCAACTCATTCCGCAAAAAAAATATTTATTCTTTTCTCATACCAAAAAAGCACAAACTTATAATAAAGCATTGTTTCATGCAATGATGGATAAAAATATAACACTCATTGACTATGAGTGTTTAGAACATGAGGATGGACAAAGATTAATTGGTTTTGGATTTTTTGCAGGTATTGTGGGAGCACATAATGGAATTATGGCTTATGGTAATAGAACCAAAGAATTTACATTAAGTAGGGTGAAAGAAGTAAAAGATTATATGGAACTAATTCATACTTATTTTGGCTTAAAACTACCCAATATAAAAATTGCCATTACGGGTTCTGGAAGAGTGGCCCATGGTATTTTAGAAATTATGAATTTAATGGATGTGCAACAAGTGGAACCTGATGAATATACTAGTAGAGCATACGCTTACCCTGTGTATGTGCATTTAAAAGGAGGCGATTTATACCGACACAAAACAAATAATATATACGACAGAAACGATTTTCATACACATCCAGAAAATTATAATTGTTTATTTAATAATTATTTGAAGCATACACATATACTTATGAATGGTATTTATTGGGAGCCAAGTATTGCGCCTTTATTTACCATGGACGATTTAAAAGAAGACGACTACGCCTTAACTACTATTGCCGATATCACCGATGATGCCTATGGAAGCGTGCCTTGTAATTTAGGCGATTCTAGTTCCGATGACCCCGTGTATGGAGTGAATATAAGTACTTGTGAAAAAACGGCTGCTTATATGCCCAATGGTATAGATATAATGGCAGTAGGTAATTTACCCAATGAATTACCCAGAGATGCCAGCAGATACTTTGGTGAACAACTTATTAAATATGTGATTCCCGATTTAATTAAAGGAGGTAATAAAATTATAGAAGGAGCCACCATGCTTGATAAGGGGAAGCTGACCCAAAACTTTTCTTACTTAGAAGACTATTCAAAACATTAGTTTTAAATAGGATACTTTTTTATAGGGCCATTACAAATGCAAATAATAGTCCTTTAATAATTCTGTAAATTCTGCTGAATAAGTATTATCTGTATTTTTAATCACTATTTTATTTCTTAGCACTGAAATTTCTTTATCTATTGGTAATTTTGCTTTTCTAAAATGCAAGAAGGATCTAAAAGGCAAATGCTTAGCATCATTATACACTAATACTTCTTCCACTAATTGTAGTTGTTGCGCTTCAGCTAATTTTTGCATAGTATAAGCGCGAAGGGTAGGCACTAAAACAAAAAAGTAACCGGTATCAGTTAATAAGCTTGAAACATTTTCTACCAAACTAGTCCAAGACAGTTCAGTGCTATGGGCAGCTTTATTTTTATTGGTATCGGGAGACTTTAAATCGCCCTCGTAAAAAGGAGGGTTGGAAATAACAATATCAAATAAAAAGTTATTATCTAAGCCTTTACTTACAAATTCAACTTTACCAATATTGGCTGTAAAGTTTCGTATTGAATCATTTACAAGCACTAAGCGGTCGCTCCACTTACTTATATTAAAATTTGAACTAGCTTCTGCAGCTGCCTGAGATTCAATTTCAATGGCTGTAATACTTGCCTTGGAGCTTTCGGTCACTTGGGCTAGCATTAAACTTAATAAGCCGGTACCTGTTCCAATGTCTACTATATTATTTGCATTTTGTACCAAGGTCTTTTGACTTACCCAGGCCCCAAACAAACATGCATCAGTACATACTTTCATTGAAGTATGCTGCTGATGCACGATAAATTGTTTACACTGAAAAAAGGGATTAGCCACTACTGCGCACTTAAGCTAGCTCCTAAATATTCTTTATTTAATCTCGCAATGTTCGCAATAGAAATTTCTTTAGGACAAGTGGCTTCACAAGCACCTGTATTGGTACAAGAACCAAATCCTTCTTTATCCATTTGCGCCACCATATTGAGTACTCTTGACTTTCTTTCTGGAGCGCCTTGAGGAAGTAATGCTAAGTGTGAAACTTTCGCACTTAAGAACAACATCGCTGAACTATTCTTACATGCAGCTACACAAGCACCACAACCAATACACATGGCTGCAGCAAAGGCGTCGTCTGCATTTTGTTTTTCTATAGGAAGGCTATTGCCATCTACTGCATTACCTGTATTCACACTAATGTAACCACCTGCTTGAATAATTCTATCGAAGGCAGAACGGTCTACAGTTAAATCTTTTACAATAGGGAAGGAGTTTGCTCTCCAAGGTTCAATCACAATGGTTTCGCCATCTTTAAAGGCACGCATATGCAATTGACAAGTAGTGTTCGCCTGCCAAGGACCGTGTGGCTTTCCGTTAATATACATAGAACACATACCGCAAATACCTTCTCTGCAATCGTGATCAAAGGCTACTGGGTCTCCACCTTCAGTAATTAATCTTTCATTTAAAATATCCATCATTTCTAAAAAAGACATTTCATCAGATATACCTGCAACATCATAAGTAACAAAGGCACCTTGCGCGTTGGCATTTTTTTGACGCCAAACTTTAACTTTTAAATTCATTGTATTTTGAGACATAGCTAAAAAATTATTCTGTAAATATTTTGTGTTAGTGTTGAAAGCTTATTTATAATTACGTTGACTTGGTTTAATGACTTCGTATTTCAAAGCTTCTTTATGTAATTGCCATTCATGTGCTCCTTTGTTTTCCCAAGCAGCAACATACATAAAGTTTTCATCGTCTCTTAATGCTTCTCCTTCTGGTGTTTGGTATTCTTCTCTAAAGTGACCGCCACAGCTTTCCTCTCTAGCTAATGCATCTACACACATTAACTCACCTAGTTCAATAAAGTCGGCCACACGGTTGGCTTTATCTAATTCAGGATTGTACTCATTAATTTCTCCAGGTATTCTTAAATCAGACCAGAATTCTTTTTTCAAAGCTTGCACATCTGCAATGGCTTGTTTTAAGCCTGCTTCATTTCTTGACATGCCACACTCGTTCCAGATAATTTTACCTAAACGCTTGTGGAAGCTTTCTGCGGATTGTTTACCATTGATATTTTTTAAAGAAGCAATACGCTCTGCTACTTTTTTAGCAGCTTCTTCAAATGCAGGATGTGTAGTTGGAATGGCAGCATTGTAAATTTCATCTGCTAAATTATTGCCCACTGTGTAAGGCGCTACAAAATAACCATCTGCTAAACCTTGCATTAAGGCACTTGCCCCTAAGCGGTTCGCACCATGTTCGCTAAAATTAGCTTCTCCTAAGGCATATAATCCAGGCACTGTAGTTTGTAATTCGTAATCTACCCATAAACCACCCATGGTATAGTGCACGGCTGGATAAATACGCATCGGCACTTCGTAAGGATTTTCTCCTGTAATTTTTGCATACATATTAAATAGGTTGCCATATTTTTCTTTCACGACTTCCTTACCCATGGCAATAATTTGCTCATCTGATGTATTAGAAAGTCTTTGCTTGCTTACTTCAATCTTACCATATCTTTCTATAGCGGCTGCATAATCTAAATACACGGCTTGCTTGGAAGTACCTACACCATAATTCGCATCACATCTTTCTTTAGCAGCACGAGAAGCCACATCACGAGGTACTAAGTTTCCAAAAGCAGGGTAGCGACGCTCTAAAAAATAATCTCTATCTACTTCTGGTATATCGTTGGCTTTTCTTGTCTCTCCTAAATTTTTAGGTACCCAAATTCTTCCATCATTTCTTAATGACTCAGACATTAATGTTAATTTGGATTGATGATCCCCACTAACAGGAATACAAGTTGGGTGAATTTGTGTAAAGCAAGGATTTGCAAAATAAGCACCTTGCTTATGCGCTTTCCAAGCAGCTGTTACATTTGAGCCCATGGCATTGGTTGATAAATAATATACATTACCATAACCACCAGAACATATTAATACCGCATGTCCAAAATGTTTTTCTAATTCACCTGTAATTAAATTACGCGCAATAATACCTTTTGCTTTACCATCAATTTTTACAATGTCTAACATTTCATGTCTTGTATGCATTGTTACATTTCCTAATGCTACTTGACGCTCTAAGGCTTGATAAGCACCTATTAATAACTGCTGACCAGTTTGTCCTGCAGCATAAAAAGTTCTTTGAACCTGTGTTCCACCAAAACTACGGTTGCTTAATAAGCCACCATATTCACGGGCAAAGGGAACCCCTTGTGCCACACATTGGTCAATAATATTTGCACTTACTTCTGCTAAGCGGTGCACATTGGCTTCGCGAGAGCGGTAGTCTCCACCTTTAATGGTATCATAAAATAATCTGAATATACTATCTCCATCGTTTTGGTAATTTTTTGCAGCATTAATTCCACCTTGTGCAGCAATACTATGTGCTCGGCGTGGAGAATCCTGAAAACAAAATGCTTTTACTTTATAACCCAACTCAGCCATAGAGGCTGCAGCCGATGCGCCTGCAAGTCCAGTGCCCACAATAATGACTTCCATTTTTCTTTTGTTGGCAGGGTTCACCAGTTTACAATGTCCTTTGTAATCGACCCATTTGTCATCTAGATTTCCGGAAGGTATTTTAGCGTCTAACATATTTAATCTTTTATCTATCGTTTAGAATATATTTATTTTGAATTTTTTAATTTACCCAGTGTAAATAAAAACTAATAGGCATTAAAGCAAATGCTAATGGAATAATAATGGCAAAGCCAAAACCAATAGTGTTAATCATTGCATGGTATCTTTTATTATGCACTCCAATTGTTTTGAAGGCGCTTTGAAAACCGTGTGCTAAATGATAGCCCAAGGAAATACAAGCAATCACATAAAATAAAACCACCCAAACATTTTCAAAAGTATCCTGCATGACTGCATATAAATTATGTACTATAAAGCCATTGCCTAAATCCATTTCTTCCACTCCAGTAATACGAGAAGGAACCCAAAAATGTTTCCAATGTATAACAAAAAACATAAGCAGTATTGTTCCTAAAATAGCCATACTTCTGCTATACCATTTACTACCTTTTGAGTAATTTACTTCATAGCCAATTTTTCTTTTGCTTCTATTTTCTAAAGTGAGCATATAGCCTTGAATGATATGTAGAAAAATACCTAAGAATAATCCTATTTCTAAAATTCTTGGTACTATAAAGCTTCCCATAAAATGAGCTGCTTTATTGAAGGTGACGCCGCCGTCCATTGCCCAAATACAAGCATTTAATCCTGCATGCACTACTAAGAATAAGACTAAGAAAATACCCGTGAAAGCCATTACTAATTTTTTCCCCACGGAGGATGTAAACATTTGCTTAAAGGTCATAATAAGATGTATTTTAAATCGCTGCAAAAGTAAGAACGAATTGCGAGCTTAGAATAAATCGTAGCATGATTTTTCTGACATTTTATAAATAAATAAACAAGTCCTTCAAAAAGCCCCCTTTAGATGATTTTTTCACCACTTGTATAAAATTCAAGCTGGAATCATATATTGACTTAATTTTATACCATGATAAAAGTGCTTACTATACTTTGGAATAGCTTTAAAATGGCCATTGGAGAGCTGAAAGCGAATAAACTAAGAACCTTTCTTTCCTTATTTGGCATCACCATTGGTATCTTTTGTATTATAGGTGTTTTGGCCACCATTGACAGTTTACAATCAAAAATCAAAAGCGATTTATCAAGCTTTGGAAACAATTCGGTTTATATCGATAAATGGGATTATTCTGGAGGCCCAGAATACCCATGGTGGAAATTCGTTAAGCGTCCAAGTATGAAAATAGAGGAAATGGACTTCGTTAAAAAGAAGAGTACGCTGGCTTCCAATATGGCATTTGTGATGCAAACCCAAGAGTCTTTTTCTTATGAGGATAATGTTTTAAAGGGGGTCAATATGTACGGTATTACGCCGGAGTATAAAAAAATACAATCTTTTGATATTGGATATGGTAGGTTTTTAAGTGAGTCGGATTTTACGCGTGGCGTACCTTATGTAGTTATAGGATATAAAGTAGCAGAGGAATTATATGGTAAGGCAGATAAAGGAGTAGGTAAAACTATCACCTATAATGGCCGTAAACTTTTAGTAATTGGCGTTATTGAGAAACAAGGTTCTGCCATTATTAATGGCTATGACTATGATAAGAGTACTATTGTTACTCATAATTATATGGCATCGGTGTATAATCCCGATAATTTAGGCCCCGTTATTATGGTACAACCTAAAGAAGGCATTACTTCTAAGGCTTTGCAAGAAGAGTTAACGGGTATTATGCGTCAAATTAGAAAACTAAGTCCAACACAGGAAGATAATTTTACTTGTAATGATGTAGCACAATTTAAAGACCAAGTAGAAAGTGTATTTGGTGCTGTGAATCAAGGAGGATGGGCCATTGCAGGACTTTCTTTAATTGTGGGTGCATTTGGTGTGGCCAATATTATGTTTGTAACAGTAAGAGAAAGAACTAGTCAGATTGGATTAAAAAAAGCCATAGGTGCCAAAAGTTCTTCTATCTTATATGAGTTTTTATTAGAGAGTGCTTTTTTATGTATTATAGGAGGCTTGGTAGGATTATTACTAGTTTGGTTACTCACGCTGGCATTAAGTTCATTCCTTCCTTTTGCTATAACCATTGCCCCAAGTATTATTTTTCTAGCCTTTAGTATATGTATTATTTTAGGGGTGATTTCAGGAATTATTCCTGCCTCCATTGCAGCTAAAATGAACCCAGTAGAAGCTATTAGAACAAAGTAAAATTCATATGCAGTCCATTACTATATTAGCGATAGAGTCTTCCTGCGATGAAACCGCGGCCTCTATTATTGTGAATGGAAAAATACTTTCCAATTTTATTGCGAATCAAACAGTGCATGAAAAATTTGGTGGCGTGGTACCAGAACTTGCTAGTCGAGCACATATGGAAAATATTGTGCCGGTGGTAGATGCTGCTTTAAAAAAAGCCTTTCCTGAAAATACCCCTACAGAAAGTTTAGCAAAATTAGATGCCATTGCTTTTACACAGGCGCCTGGTTTAATTGGTAGTTTATTAGTAGGTGCTCAATTTGCAAAGTCCCTTGCACTTTCATTAGATAAACCTTT
>SHWX01000077.1 GCA_009693615.1 Chitinophagaceae bacterium
GTTTTAAAAAAATCTTGTTGGAGCATGTAAAAATCTTTACATTTAAGATGCCATTATTGTTCATCATAAATATCAATGAAAATGCAAATTTTATTCATTTTTTCTTGGCTGAATTTTATAGTTAGTTTTTTTGCTGCACCTTCTACATCGATAGATAATGCTGCTACACCAACATTCAAATTAATTCCTGCTCCCAAAATTACCTTCAACTCTTTTGTGGATTGTAATATGGCGGAAGTTTGGATTGGCGATACCTTTAGAATTTTTCCAGGCAAGTATGGCGAAGACCCATTATGGGGATATTCAAAGAATTTGAAATATGCTGATGGCAAAAATGCCGAAGAGGTTTTTAAAAATCCTCCTGAAAAGTTCATTGATCCCATTATGCCCCTTAACGTTCCCATAGGACAGAAAGGATTACATGGAGCCGTATGGTTTGAAACTGTATACCAAGATAAAAAAGACCCATCGGGTAAAACGCTGTTTGGTCTTTATCATAATGAAAACTATCCAAGTACACTTCCTTATGATACAAAAACAAAAGAAGGCTATAAAAATAAGTTGTGGCCACAGGGTTTAACGGGTCCTGAAAGTCCTGCTGCGGTTTGTCGCATTGGTATTATGAAGTCCATTGATGGTGGAAAAAGTTGGGAAAACAAAGGTATTATCATAGAAGACCTTGACCCTAGAATGATTCTAAAACCTTTTAATAGTTCTAATACTTTTGCAGGTGGTGTTGGAGATCCTTCAGCAGTGGCGAGTGAAGACTATTTATATATATTTTATGGTGAGTATGGGTATCCTGGCATCTATAATGAAAAAACATATAAGGCTAAAACCGAATGGGGCGGGCAATGTATTAGTATTGCACGCATTGCCTTGAAAGACCTCAATAGTCCTGTAGGAAAGACAAAAAGATGGGATGGTAAATCTTTTTCTATTCCATATAATAGTTATGGGGTTCCTGTTCGTTCTTTACAAATTCCAATAGAGGAAGGCGGCGGACCTTCCTCCTCTCCAACAGGCGGCTTTCATTGGGGGCCTTCTGTAAGTTGGAACACTTATTTAAATTGTTGGGTAATGATGATGGGTAAGGTGGAGGGAAAATCATGGCAAGGAGATAAAATATATATATCCTATAATAAAAATAAAGACTTAGGAATTGGTAACAATAGTCAAGATTGGTCAAAACCAGCATTGGTATTTCAGAAACCAGGCTATATTTTATGGTACCCCTCTTTACAACCTTTAAATGACCCTAGCGATATTAAAGAAAAATACAGTTCTGTTAAACTTGGAAAGCGTGCTCGTTTTTTTGTAAAACGAATTAAGCCAGGAGATGACGAATATGCATCGGAACATTTTATTGAATTTGAAAAGTAATAAACCTCTATCAGTGCAATTAGAATGATTTAAGGCTGAAATAATATCATATGGAACAAAAGACAACCCTTTCAAGAAATATTACTGTAGCAGGTTTAGTAGCTACAGGCATCTCCTCCATGATTGGTGCTTCTATTTATATTGTTCCCTTTATGTTGCAAAAAAATATACCGGGTATTGGCCCTTATTTACTACCTGCATTTTTTGTTGCCTCTATTCCCGCTGTATTTGCTGCACTCACTTATGCCATTTTAGCCAGTGCTATGCCTAGGGCTGGAGGTAGTTATGTGTATGCCAGTAGATCTATTCATCCTTACTGGGGATTTATAGCCAGCTTTGCCCAATGGTTTGGCTTATCCATTGTCATAGGGGTTGTGTCTTATATGGTCGTACCCTTTTTTAGAGATGTATGCGCCGCCATGGATTGGATAAATCTTGTTCATTTTTTTGAATATAGCAATACTAAATTATTCTTATCCTTAGGTTTGTTATGGCTTTGTATTGGCGTCAATATTTTTGGTGTCAAAACTTATCAGTTGACTATTATTGGTTTGGTGATCATTACTTTTATTTTAGCCAGTATTGTAATAGTCGCTGGATTTATTTATAGCGAAAAAGATTTTATACAAGGTGTACTAAATAAAGATGGAATAGTGATTACACATCTGCAAGGTAAATTCAATTGGCAACAATTTATTTCTGCCAGCGGCATTTTATTTGCAAGTTTTATTGGGTTTGATTCTATTGCCCAAGCAGGTGGAGAAGCAAAAGATCCAAGTAAATCATTGCCCAGGGCCATTATTATCACTATCGTTAGTGTAAGTTTATTTTATTTACTATTTACTTTCAGTGTTTATAAAATTGCACCTTGGAATTTTGTTCAAGATTTAGCCAATAAAAAAGACATATCAGCCACCACCTTATTAAATTATGTATTGCCTCCCTTTTGGTCTGTATTGATAATGCTAGGCGCTTGCATTGCATTATTAAAAGATTTACCTTCTATGATATTGTCGGTATCTAGACTGCTATTTGCCTGGTCTAAAGACAAATTGTTCCCTCATTTTTTAACCAATATACACCCTAGCTATAAAACACCGCATTGGGCCATTTTCTTTAGCGGCATCGTATCTAGCTTTGGCATACTAGGTAGCCATTTTGCAAGTGATATTTTTTTAGGCATCGACATTATGGTCATTGCCATGCTGGTCAATTTTATTTTGATTTGCATCTCTGTTTTGTTGATTCATCAGAACAATCCATTACTAGGCAATCAAATTACCGTTATAAAAAATAAGGGGGTGCAAAAGCTAATTGCTTGTTTTGGATTAATTAGCCTTAGTGCTTTACTCATCATTAATATAGTGAATGATGTAATGGCTGTAAAAACTGCTTGGTATTTTCATGCCACTTATGTATTTACAGCAGTCATGTTACTCGCAAGTATTATTTTTACTATCTATTGGAATCGAATAAAAAAATCGGGTACTTTTGATGCGGATTATTTTAAAAATTTACCTTCAGAATAAATCGAAAGATAAATACTATGACTACTTCAAAACTAAGCGACACATTAACTATTTCTAAAGTACTCATTGGCTTATGGCAGGTGGCCGACTTGGAAAGAAACAACCAAAAATTAGACCCTTTAGTGGCAGCCAAGGCATTGCACAGCTACTATGAGCAAGGATTTACCAGTTTTGATATGGCCGACCATTATGGATCTGCTGAAGAAATCTCGGGTGTGTTTAAACAAACCTATGGACTTAACAATGTTCAACTATTAACCAAATGGGTGCCAAGCCCAGGGGCCATTAGTCCTAAACAAATTCAAGAGGCTGTAAAATCTTCCTTAAAAAAATTACAAGTTGAGCAAATTCAGTTACTTCAATTTCATGCTTGGAATTATGCCGACCCAAGCTGGTTGGATTGTTTGTTTGGTTTGCAAAAATTAAAGGAAGAAGGATTGATTGCCAATATTGGACTAACCAATTTTGATGAAGCGCATTTAAATATGGTGATACAAACAGGCATGCCTGTAGTGAGTAATCAAATATGTTATTCCTTGTTAGATCAACGCGCTGCCCATAAAATGACTACTACTTGTTTAGCAAACAATATAAAGATATTGGCCTTTGGCACAGTGGCAGGTGGGTTTTTTAGCGAAAAATGGCTTCATCAACCTGAACCAGTAATCAATGAAGCCTTAACCTGGTCGCAGATGAAATACAAAAGATACATTGATGCAGCAGGTGGTTGGGATTGGTATCAAAGCCTGTTAGAAACATTAGATAAGATTGCAAAAAAACACCAAGTATCCATTGCCACCATTGCCAGTGCTTACATTAAAGATTTACCAGCAGTAGGCGGCGTGATTGTAGGTGCAAGACTAGGTGTGTCAGCGCATATAGATGAAAATAAAAAAATTCTTACGCTAACGCTTTTGGAAACTGAGCGTGAGGCCATCAAAAAAGTATTGGCCCAAGGAAAAACTATTCCAGGAGATTGTGGAGATGAATACCGAAAGCCTCCCTATTTAACTGCCAGTGGCGACTTAAGTCATCATGTAAAAGAAATTGCTTCGCCTTATCCAACCATAAAAGATGCTAGTGGAAAAACCAAGGCTTTATCAGGGACTAGTTGGGAAACCATGGCTGGCTATAGTCGTGCCGTTCGTAAAGGCAATAGAATTTTAGTTTCTGGAACAACGGCCACACATGGTTCCCATTTGATTGGAGGAAATGATCCTGCCGCACAAGCCCATTTTATTTTTGATAAAATTGAAGGCGCCATTCAATCCTTAGGCGGTAAATTAGAAGATGTTGTACGCATCAGGATATTTATAAAAGACATTAGTCAATGGGAAGCCATTGCCAGGGCGCATGGACATCGTTTTGCGCATATACAACCAGTTAATACAATGGTTCAAGCTAATTTAATTGGCGAAGAATATTTGGTGGAAATTGAGGCGGAAGCCATAGTAGAATAAACAAGGACCCTCGATGAACGCGGGTCCTTGTTTATATTTGTAGTTATAGAGCTTATAGTTGTAGCGCTGAGATATTAGCATTTTTAAATTGGTTATTAAAAAGTTTAATGGCCTCGTAAATTGATTCTAATTTTGCTTTCTCACTATTCCAACTAGATTGTAAATCAGATAATTTATTTTTTACCCCATTGGTTACCACTGGGTCACTAATATCTACCAAGCCTTTGATATAAAAGAATTCAACATTTAATTTGCTTGGCCAATTAATTACATCCTGTCCATTCTGTGTTCTACTTTCTACAATATTGGATTCCCATATATCAATTTTCTTAATTATGCTAGCAGCTTCCTCTGTAATTGTTTTGGCGTCGGGAATACTCGCTAATGTTTCACTGTAATATTGTAATTGCTTTTTTACTCTTCTTAAATTATTCACTGAAGTATGAATATCCTTAATACTTTTACTAATGGTGGCAAGTGTAGTTTGTTGTAATGCCCAATCTTCTTTATTTGCTTTAATAAATGGATTTGGTAATACTGTGATGGCAGTGCTGCTTGTTTGAACTTTTGAAGAATCGGTTTTATTTGGATGAAGTATTAATTTGGCCTGATAGGAACCCGGAGCAACCGCATAACCAGCATAACTACCCAATACAAACACCCCGTTTACATCTGGGCTTTCTGAATGGGTTTTAAAATTCCATAGAAATCGATTATGCCCTTTTTTGCTACTTAATAAAGTTTCTGGCGATGGCCCACCAGGATACTTTTTATAATTATCATCTTTTATATTGGTATACATTCTAATAACTTGTCCATCACTTCCTATAATTTCTAATGTTACCGTATCCTTTTCGTTTAGTGTTGCAGGTAAATAGTAGTCTAGTATAACTCCTTCTGGCGCATTTTGTCCTTCTCCATTTTTTTCTGGTAAACCATCCCCTGATCCATATTTATATGCAGGCTTTGGCATCATTAACTTCAGTTCTACTACATTATCAAATGAAGTGTTTTGCTGAATGGCACTTACATCATCTAAGATCCAGAAAGCCCTGCCTGCAGTGGCTGCTACTAAATCATTATCTCTAATCATAATATCGGTAACGGGAACAATAGGTAAATTTAATTGCATAATTGCCCATGTACTACCTGCATCATTAGAAATATAAAAGCCCCTCTCGCTACCAGCATATAAAATATTTTTTTGCTTTTTATCTTCTCTAATAACTTTTATAAAATCTGCTTCTTTAACGCCCTTATTTATTTTTGTCCATGTAAGACCATTATCAGTTGTCTTATAAGTGTAAGATGCATAGTCATTTAATTTATATCTAGTGGCACTAATATATACTACTCCTTTATCAAAGGAAGATGCCTCAATACTATTAATTTGAGACTCTTGTAAATCGGTAGGTGTAATATTTTTCCAGTTATTGCCTCCATCAGTTGTTACATGAACCAAGCCACAATCGCTCCCTGTATAAATAGTGTTGGCATCTAATGGAGATTCACTCACATAAAAAATAGTATTATAATTTTCTCCACCAGCACCTTCATTGGTATACGGCATACCGCCAGGTCCTTGTTTGGCTTTATCATTTCTAGTTAAGTCTGGGCTAATTGCTTCCCAACTTAAACCACCATTTGTTGTCTTTAGCAATACATTCGCTGCATGATATATTACTTTAGGATTATGCATAGAAGTTATAATTGGCGCATTCCAGTTATATCGATATTTCATATCCTTAGGCTGAACTGCTAAATTTAAACTTGGATAGGCTTGTATATCTTTTGATTCATTTGTTATGGTATTTAACACCTCAATATACCCTTGATAACAACCCCCATATACGAGTTCGGGTTTATTGGGATCAAAAGTTAAAAAAGCCGATTCGCATCCTGCTCCAGCTTTCCAATCACGCACTGTTATAGCACCTGTATTATTTCTACTTGCAATAATGACTGAAGAATTATCTTGCTGACCACCATATACCTTGTATGGAAATGTATTATCTGTATTGACTCTATAAAACTGTGCAGTACTTTGATTCATAATAGAAGACCAAGAATTGGCTTGGTCATAACTAATTTCTCCACCGCCATCATCGGCTAATCCTATCTCATTGTTATTATTAGGATTAATCCATAAGTCGTGTGTATCTCCATGACCCACCTTTACATTGGTAAAAGTTTTTCCTCCATCAATAGAACGCATCATTGGTGCATTTAATACATATACCAAATTTTCATTTTTAGTATCTGCATACACTTTCATATAATACCATGAACGAGAAGTAATATCTTGATTATTAGATAAGAAAGCCCATGTTGCACCAGCATCGTCCGAACGGTATAGACCAGATTTTTTCTTTTCGGTTTCAACAATGGCAAACACACGATTTGAATTTACCCTAGAAACACTTAAACCAATTTTTCCCATTACTTCAGGCAAGCCCTCTGTTAATTTTACCCAAGTTTTTCCCTCATCTGTCGACTTCCAAATAGCAGAACCTTTTCCTCCACTTGATACAGTCCAAGGAAAGCGACGATGCTCCCAAGCGGCTGCATATAATATGCGGGGATTATTCATATCCATTGACAAAGAAGCAATACCTGTGCTATCGTTTATATATAATACGCGATTCCAATTAGCGCCCCCATCTACCGATTTATAGACACCCCTTTCATTATTAGGTCCATGAACAGTTCCTTGTGCAGCCACATAAACGATATCTGCATTGTTTGGATGAATAGCGATGTCGGAAATATGTCTTGTTTTTTCAAGTCCTATATTTTGCCAACTAACGCCTCCATTAGTGGATTTATACACTCCATCTCCATAGCTTGTCATTACGCCTCTTACAGCATGTTCTCCTGTACCTACATAAATAACATTTGGGTCAGACTCTGAAACAGCAATATCACCCACAGATCCAACTTGGAAAAAGCCGTCCGATATATTTTTCCATTTAATACCTCCGTCTTTTGTTTCCCATACACCACCCCCAGTATAGCCTGTATAAAACTTTTTTGAATTATTAATTACCCCACTAATGGCATTGGCTCTTCCTCCTCTAGTAGGTCCTATATTCCTCCATTGTAAATTTTTAAATACTGTATCTAGAATTGGCTTAGTAGCTTCAATAGTAGTACTATTCGATTTTTTCTTCTGTGCTTGCACACTTAATGACAAAAGGAGTAAAAGACAGATAATAGGATTTTTCATATTTAGGAACTTTTAATTTAAATATAGATAAACCCTAAGTTAGTAATTTTTTCAATCTCCTGCTTTTTACCCATAT
>SHWX01000004.1 GCA_009693615.1 Chitinophagaceae bacterium
CTACCTCGCGATGTTTGGACGGCAAAGATAGGCGTTTATTGCTTCTTAAACAAGTTTATACCTATCAAATTGAAACTAGCGCAGAACGGGGAAATATGGGGTTTTTTATGGTTTCTTTAGGTCATTATCTAGCGCAGTATAATTGAAATTATTTTTATTGTAAAGTCAGATTCATTCTATTTTTTAAAATTTGTATTAATTTTTTGTCATCATTCAATTTCTTTATCTCTTTAGCTAATTTTCCAAAGACCCAGATTGAAAATGATAAATCTTCGTTTATTATTTGATTATATGATGATAGTGATTCTAAATCTTTTTTTGTTTTAATCAATACAACACCATTTGCTCCTCGAACTCCATAAAATGATGTTGCAGAAGCGTCTTTAAGTATTTCAACAGAAGCAATATCATCAGGATTAATTATATTTATATTCTTAATCGGTACGTCATCTACAATATAAAGTGGATCATTATTTGATAAAATTGAAGTTATCCCTCTTATACGAACTTTTGGGATCCCCCCGGGGGAATTATCTCCACCCACATTTACTCCTGCAATTTGTCCATTCATTTTTTGAGAAATATTAGCTCCATTTATCTGAGATAATTCCTTCATATAATTTTTTCCACTATTAGAAATTGATAATCTTTCATATTTTTTTTTAAAAAATTCAACTGCTATTGCTGGACTTTCATCATTACCGACACCTTTTTGCAATAATACTTTATGAATCTCATTAAATGGAATAATGCTAGTATCACTTAAAGTCAGGCCTGTTAAAAAATCTTTTTTATCTTGAAAATAGATAAATAGAGTATCGTTTTTTATTTTAAATTCTCGTGTCGCTAAAATAGGATTACCACCAGAATTTTGAGATAAAATAGAAGATGAAGAAATTGTTGTACTAAAATATTTGTTTAACAAACGAAGAATTTCTTTATCTAAATTTTCTTTATTTTTTTGAGAATAAGATATAATACTTAATACTAAAAAAATGAATGTAAAAATAGGTTTCATTAATTTAATCATAATTACTATAATTTTAATAAGTCAAATAAATCTACTTTTGTGAATTTACTAATTCTTTATCAATTTAGATCAGATTTAATTTTCTTTATTAAAAGTATTAGATCGCTAACTTAATTTGAATACTTAAATATTTTTAAAATAAATAGAAGCTCCAGCATGTCTACCCTGTAATCCAATATGACCCCTTAACTCAAGAGTTGACATTGGATTTTTTTACCACGATGGCATATTAAAGCCATCAGGTTTTATTTTATTAGAAGTATAGTCATTGATATTACATATTAGCCAAAGTACTATTTAATACTATATATATCTTTTTTTCCTTACATGTAATTTTGAACTGGATTGAATTCCCTGCAGGTTTTAGTAATTTATTTTATTTAAGATGAATTTGAGAAAATACTAGCATAAAAATCTAGCGCAGACATCTAGCACGGACATAAAAAAACCACTTGGGGATTATCCAAGTAGTTCATTACCAATATTTTAATTTCAACCTTACAATATATCTAAACTCGTTATGAGCCCGACGAGCTACCGCTGCTCTACCTCGCGATGTTTGGACGGCAAAGTTTCGCCAATATTAATTCCTAACCAAGTTTATTGGGGTCTATGTGGGTTTAGCGCAGAATGGGGTAATTAGTTAATTCCTACGTCGAATACTTGACGCACCTGAAGTAGAAGATTCTTTTACATTTGGGTTGCCTCTATAATTAATATTGCTAGCACCACTTGAACTAGCTCTTAAAATTTCTGTAACAGTAACACCAATATTACTAGCGCCAGAGGCACGAAGTATTGCTCCTTTTGAAGTTAAATTATATAATTTGGCATCGCTAGCACCCGATACTTCTATAGCTAAATCATCTACATTTCCTATTAATTCAATGTTTGATGCACCACTTCCATCAATATCAATACTATTTGCAGATACTTCCCCTTTGTAATCTGAAGCGCCCGTTAATTGATACATTAAAACACCTGCCTTTATATTTCCTTTAAAGTCTGAAGCACCCGATAACTTAATTCTTATTTTAGGTGACTCAATAGTATTTACTAAATGTACAGTACTAGCACCTGAGGCTGTTAATGCATCTATATCTTTAATACTAACATAGGCCTTGGTTTTATAATTGCCCCATTTTCTCCAACTAAACCAAGTTCTATCTCTATCTCCTAATCGTATAATTAAAGTACCTCCTACTACTTCTGTAATAATATGATCTCTGATTTCATCATTCGTAGCACTTACTGCCACTTCATTTTTATTGGACTGAGTTAAATACAAATCAATGGCGCTTGACACACTAATGGCAGTAAAACTAGGCACTTTTCTTACCTGTGCATTTTCATCATATACAATGGCGGTTTTCTCCTGGGCATTCAAGGCAAAGCCCGCAAGTAAGAGGATGGCAAAAAGTAACTTTTTCATAATATGTATTGTTTATTACTTAAAACGTAAATATTAGTATAAAGTTACAGCGCTTTGTATCATTTTACTGCTTATTTTTGCATCGTCCTCGGGGTGCTGTAAAAGGCTGAGAAAAACCCGTTGAACCTGAACAGGGTAATGCCTGCGAAGGGAAGGTCATCGCAATTTCTGCGCCACTTCTCATAGCTATTCCCTGTTCCCAGTATTTAAATTTTGAAACAATTAAAACTTTAGTAATGACTAAGTTATTGGGAACGTTTGCCTTTTTATTTATGGTAGCCAATAGTATGGCTCAAACTAAGCCTTTGTCTATTCCAAAGAGAAAGGACAGTATTAGTAAGTATACAGATAGTATTAATAAGTATACGGACAGTATTAGAAGCCTACCCCCTCTTGAAGTGAAAGCCATTAGAGTAAGTGAACAGGCCCCTTTTGCGAAAACGAATATCAGTAAAGCACAAATTGCATTGAACAATGTAGGACAAGACCTCCCCTTTTTACTGGAGAATACCCCTTCAGTGGTTGTGCATGCAGATGCAGGCATTGGGGTTGGTTATACAGGTATTCGAATTAGAGGTACAGATGCAACAAGAATAAATTTTACATTAAATGGTATTCCTTATAATGACCCTGAGAGTATGGGTACTTTTTTTGTGAACATACCAGACTTTAGCTCCAGTGTTAATAGTATACAAATTCAAAGAGGTGTGGGTACTTCTACTAATGGTGCTGGATCATTTGGAGCTAGTGTTAACTTAATGACCAACGACTATAATCCAAGCGCTTATTTATCCTTACAAAATACAGCTGGTTCATTCAATAGCTTTAAAAATAATATAGTTTTTGGTTCAGGACTACTCAATAATAAATTCACTATTGACGGAAGACTTAGTTCAATCATGAGTGATGGATTTATTGACAGAGCCAATTCTGATTTAAAAAGCTTTTATCTAAGTACCACTTATTGGGGCAATCAATCTTCCCTAAGATTGAATGTATTTACTGGTAAAGAAAGAACCTATCAAGCATGGTATGGAGTGCCTCAGGAATTACTAGCCATCAATAGAACGTTTAATCCAGCAGGAACAGAAAAAGCAGATGCTCCTTATGAGAATCAAACAGATAATTACAGACAAACGCATTATCAATTGTTTTACAATAAGAACATCAATAGTAATTGGAAATGGAATACTGCATTTTATTTAACCACTGGAAAAGGATATTACGAAGAGTATAAAGCAGGGGTCAATTTTTCAGATTATTTTATTGATATAGCGCGTAAAATGAATGTGCCTTCTGACTTAGTGAGAAGAAGATGGTTAGATAACAAATTTTATGGACAGATTACCGCTCTCTCTTACGTGGATAGTTTAAATGATGTAACTATAGGTGGTGGTTGGAGTATTTATGATGGACTACATTTTGGTACTCTACCCTACCTCGATATAAGACTTGCACCAGCAGATTATAGATACTACGACAATGATGCCCTCAAAAAAGAAATGAATACCTATGTGAAATGGGAAAGAAAATTGACAAAAACATTTAGAAGTTTTTTAGACTTACAATATAGAAATGTAAATCATCAAATGAATGGGTTTACAAAAAATACCAACTTAACCATTCAAAGAAAATTTGATTTCTTTAACCCCAAAATGGGATTAACCTATCAAGCAAAAAATATTTTTTACTATACCAGTGTTGCTGTCGCCAATAAAGAGCCCAATAGAGACGATTTTGAAACAAGTTCAACAGAACAGCCGAAAAAAGAACAATTAATAGACTGGGAGACGGGATTAGAGTTTAAAAAACCTACATATGTGATTAATGCGAATGTTTATTATATGGATTATAAAGACCAATTGGTATTAACAGGTAAGATTAATGATGTGGGCGCCTATACTAGAACCAATGTTCCAAAAAGTTATAGAGCTGGAATAGAATTACAATTGAAATATTCATTGAATAAAAAATATAGCACAAGTTATAATATCACATTGAGTCAGAATAAGATTAAAGAGTTTACTGAATACATAGATGATTATGATCAATTCACGCAAGTAGCTATTCAGCATAAAAATACCAATATTGCTTTATCGCCTAGTTTAACAATGAACCGTACTTTTAATTGGAAACCAAATGACAAGTTTAGTTTTTTCTGGACTACAAAATATACTTCTAAGCAATTCCTTGATAATACACAAAACGAGACTAGAATTTTAGATGCTTATTTTATCAATGATATCAATGCGCATTGGACTATTTTAAATAAACCAAAATTCACAATGTTACTACAGCTTTATGCCAATAATATATTAAACGTAGAATATGCGCCTAATGGATATACTTATAGTTATATCTATGATCGCAGTGTTACCACTTCTAATAATTACTACCCAATGGCTGGAAGAAATTATTGGATTAGTTTAAAGATTGATCTTAAATAGAAAAATTTACATCTTTACTTTCTCGCATGCACCCCTTTAATGAACTTCACTAAGCCAGTGAAATAAGTAAACTGATCGTCGTACATAGACATATGCGACCCTTTAGAGCAGTATAAGAATTGACCATCCTTTACTAGCTTAGAAAGCTCTTCCATAGCCTTAGGGTCCATGGTATCGAACTCGCCACCAATACTTAAAGTAGGAACTGTAATAGTTTTTAAATCGGCTTTACGATCCCAATTCTTTAAAACAGCATCACCTACTACTCCAAATTCTGAAGGACCTTGCATTTTTAAATACAAAGGATAGTTCATTCTTGCAAAGGCACGCTTCACTGGATCAGGCCAATTGGCTGCAGGCATTCTTAAAATATGTTCTGGATAATAATAGTCTGTAATAATTTTTAAATAAGCTGGATTTGTATAATCGCCCTTGGCTTCAAAGGCACGAATTGTTGCAAGTACATCAGTTGGTAATTTTGGCCCCAATACTTCATTGGCATATTTTACATAATCAGGTATAGAAGGAACCATATTTGAAATAACTAAACCTTTTAAATGCTGTTGATACTTAAGTGCATATTCGGTGGCTAGTATACCACCCCAAGAATGTCCTAATAAAAAGAAATTAGAAGAGTCCATACCCAGGGCCTTTCTCACTGTTTCTACTTCTTCAACAAACCTTGGTATATTCCATAAACTAGAATCCTCAGGATTATCGGAATAAGCCGAACCTAATTGATCATAGTAATAATATTCTATTTCTGCTTTAGGGAAATAAGAATCAAAACATTCAAAATATTCATGGGTAGAACCTGGTCCACCATGTAATAATAAAACCTTTATTTTGGGATTATTACCCACTCTCTTTGTCCATACATTAAATACCCCCTTACTTGTTGTAATGGGTATTAGTTTAACGCCACCAGAAAGTGTGTCTTCTCTGTTGGAATTGTCGAGGTAAGCCGATGGTTTATTATTATCAAAATTACAGGCGCTAAATGTTAGCGTAGCCATTAATAATAATAAACTTAATTTTTTCATTTTAAATTATTTAGAAGTATAAGATACAAATAAAGTGTCAAAAATTATCCTGGAAATTTTTCCTGCCAGTCTAGCATACCGCCAGACACATTCACCACATTTTTAAACCCATAAGGCTCTAACATTAGACAGGCTTGACCACTTCTATTGCCACTTCTGCAATAAATATATATGATCTCTTCTTTCATGTCCTCTATATCATCTAGTTGTAAAGTTTGTACTTGACCTAATGGAAGTAGTATGCCGCCAATATTAAATGCAGCATGCTCATGTGGCTCGCGCACATCTACTAAATTTATTTTTTCGCCTGCGTCTAATTTTGCTTTTAAAGCTTCTACTGTAATGGTTTGCATCTTATTATATTTAAAGTGAATTATTTATAGAATTTATACAATTGGAATGGGTCTATTTATATTTCTATTGTTATTATTAAAATATACTAGTATTATAATAAGTACTAGCCTTACTTAATGGTATCTCTTTTTATAATAACGGGGGCAACTTTATCAATGACTAAGTCAATGGCTACCCCTTGAATGGTTACATTTTTAACAGGCATACCTAATGAATCTAATTCGGAAGAATAAGTACCTGGGTTTTGTTGAATTACAAAGGCAGTAGCTGTGTCTTGTATAGCTCCGTTTGAAATAATATTTCCAACAAGTAGTCCCATACTCGCAATTTGCATTTTAGCCATCGCCACTGTTAAACCAATTAAGTCTGGCACTTCCATACCAATACTAGCACCACCATCTCCTACGGTAAAATTAATTAAGGTACCCGATACAATTTTAGTACCAGGTGCTATGGGCGTATTACCTACTAACTGTTCTACAATTACATTTTTATTTCTATCGGCTACTAAATTAATGGTACCAATTCTTAAGCCTAATACTTTTAAATAAGTTTGCGCACTCTTTAAAGAAAAGCCAATTAAGTTTGGCATGTCTACCTGCGGTGCTATCACACGATTAACGGTTAAAAAAATAGTTCTTCCTTTTTTAACTACCTCGTCTGCTTCTGGGGTTTGTCTTAATACTGAATTTCTAGCGAGGGTATCTACATATATAGAGTCTTGTAAAACCAAATCAAAACCTAGGGCTTTAATATTTTTTTCAGCAGCTGTAACATCTAATCCTAAAACATTGGGTACTTTTTCTGTCTTACCATTGCCTGTAATCCAACCTAAGGAAAAGAAAAACAATACTAATAATACCAATACAAGACCAATACCCGTTAAGATATTCACCCATAAAGGCTTTTTTAATAATTTATCTATGAATTCCAAAATATCGGATATTGTTTAAAGGCTATTTAAAAATATATACTGTGCTCATTATTTCGAAGCTAAACTATCTTCTATAATACTTGCATAAAAATCGGTTAAATTCAAGCCCATGGCCCTTACTTGTTGAGGGATAATACTCGCTTCACTTTGCCCTGGTACCGTATTCACTTCTAATAAAAAGGCCTTCTGTACTTTTTCATCATAAATAAAATCAATTCTTACAACCCCTCTGCAATTTAAAGTAGCATATACTTGCTTAGCTGCTTCAGATAAATCCTTGAACATGGTCTCTGTAATAATTGCAGGTGTGATTTCTTCACTCTTGCCTTCATACTTTGCTGCAAAATCAAAAAATTCGTTTTCAGTTTTAATTTCAGTAATGGGTAAAACTGTGGTTACCCCTTTTGATTTAAATACCCCAATGGTGAATTCTCTTCCACTTATAAATTCTTCTACTAATACTTGTGTATCTTCTTTAAATGCTTTTTCTAAGGCAGGCGCTAATTCAGCAGCTGTATTTACTTTACTAATTCCAAAACTGCTTCCTCCATTATTAGGTTTCACAAATAAAGGAAGTTTAATCTGAGTTAATATTTGATCGGGGGTAAGTTGAGTGGAAGAAATTAAATGTAATGACTTTGCTACCGCAACTCCACCAAAACCAGCCACGGCCACTGTGTATCTTTTATTAAATGTTAAAGCCGATGTGGCTGTATCGCAACTTGTATAAGGCAAACCAATTAAATCGAAATAGCCTTGCAATTTTCCATCTTCCCCTGGTGTACCATGGATACACATTAAAGCAATATCAAAATTAATTTTAAGACCGCCTTCCATAATGCTAAAGTCGGCTCTGTCCACCGCTACTTCTTCGCCTACTATATTTTCATACCACCAGCCTGTAGGATGAATATCTATTAAATACACATCATATTTATTTTTGTCCAAGGCATTCATTACAGTTTGAGCACTCTTATAACTAATTTGTGCTTCAGAACTTAAACCGCCTGTAACAAGTGCTACCCTTTTTTTCATGTATACTAATTGATGTCCAAATTTACTTAATAGAAGGCACAAAAAAAGGGAAATTAATTCCCTTTTTAAAATATGAGTCTATGCGTTAATCTTAAGCGTGTAGTCTGTCTTTTTTAGCTAACAATACTTCTACTGTTTCTACATACATTTCATCAGGTATGCAACAATCCACTGGACAAACAGCAGCGCACTGAGGCTCTTCGTGGAAACCTTGACACTCTGTACATTTATTGGGTGTAATATAATAGGTATCTGCAGCTACTGGCGCAATTCTTTGTCCAGCATCTACTGAAGATCCGTCTAATAAAGTGAAAGCACCTTTAACGGTTGTACCATCAGCGACAGCCCATTCTACACCACCTTCGTAGATAGCGTTATTTGGACATTCTGGTTCACAAGCACCGCAGTTAATACATTCATCCGTAATTTTGATAGCCATAAAAAATTATTTAAAAATTAGTAACGTAATTTTGCCCTACAAATATATAGAACAAGCATGAACTTACAAGCAAGAATGGAGCATTTTTTTACACTAGGCGAGACCTTTTTTGACCCCAAAAATGAGGCGCTTCAATTGGCTAAAGAAAGAGCCTTTCAACAAAATTCTTGGTTTTTACCGGTTTTCATGCATCATGCCATCACCCAAATAAGAGATTCTTTTTTATCCTTAGATGCCCTAAAACACTGGGCGAATAGCTATCCTAGCCTTTCAGATGCCCCCACTGGCAAAAAGGTAGGTATAGTAATGGCGGGTAATATTCCTCTAGTGGGTTTTCATGATTTACTCAGCACTTTAATTGCAGGCCATACAGCCGTGGTGAAGCTTTCCTCAAAAGATACCATACTTATGAAGTATGTGATTGAATCGCTTATTGAAATTAACCCCGCATTTGAAAAACTAATTATACAACAAGAGCAGCTTAAAAACTGCGATGCCTATATAGCAACAGGTAGTAATAATTCAGGACGCTATTTTGAACAATACTTTGGTAAATACCCTCATATTATTAGAAAAAATAAAACCTCTATTGCCATTTTAAATGGAAAGGAGTCCAAGGCTGAACTTGATTTACTTGCCGACGATATGCTTCTGTATTTTGGTATGGGATGTAGAAATGTGACTCAAATTTGGGTACCCGAGGGCTATGATTTTATACCTCTACTTGAATCCATGAAAAAATATAACTATTTAGGGGACGAACATAAATACAAGCATAATTATGACTATCAGTTAGCCCTGCTTATGATGAACCGACAATTTTACATGGATACTGGCGGTATATTATTAAGTGAGAACCCTTCTCCCTTTGCGGCTCTATCCCAAATTCATTACCAGTTCTACACCCCTGGGAAATTACCCACTATTGACAGTACCGAAGTTCAATGTATTGTTGGCATAAACGGGATTGCTTTTGGAGGGCCTCAGAAACCAAGCCTTTCAGACTATGCCGACGGGGTGGATACCCTTGAATTTTTAAGTAAAATTCCATAAAAACGAATATTTTCGTAAATATTTTGTTAAAGCTGCTTAAACGGTTTTGTGATAAAATTTCAGCTTCGTTAATTTGTAGCTGAATTGGTATCAAATTTGTAAAGTATATGTAGAACAAATTTTTTATTATAAAAATTAAAGCATGAATATGAACTTAAAAAATGTAGCAGCCATTATTGGTATTAGTGCAATGACTACCGTGGCAAGTATGTGGGCCTATGGAAAAATTACCGAGAAAAATTCAAGTTTTGAAACAGATGGTAAACTGCCTGCCAATTATGCCAATTTTTTTAATGGGACTGCCCCAGCATCTACTGTGGACTTCACCCCTGCTGCCAATGCAGCCGCCCCTGCTGTGGTGCATATTAAAACAAAGACCAACGCCAAAAAAGTAGAGACCAATCAAAGAAGACAAAGAAACCCATTTGGTGATTTGTTTGGCGATGAAGATATGTTCGGAGATTTTTTTGGTGGCCCAAGAATGCAACCAGAACAAAGAGCAAGTGGTAGTGGTGTATTAATTACAGCAGACGGATACATTGTAACGAATAACCACGTAGTCAACGGTGCAGATGAAATTAATGTAACGCTAACGAATAAGAAAACTTATAAAGCAAAAGTAATTGGAGTAGATGCCAGCAGCGATATTGCGGTGATAAAAATTGAAGGAAGTGGATTGCCTTATTTAGTTTATGGCAATAGCGATGAAATTAAATTAGGACAGTGGGTACTTGCTATTGGTTATCCCTTAAACTTAGATGTAACTATTACCGCAGGTATTATTAGTGCTAAAAACCGCTCAATTGATATTAACTCAAGACAGAGTGATAAACCAGTAGAATCGTTTTTGCAAACAGATGCTGCGGTGAACCAAGGCAATAGTGGTGGCGCCTTAGTAAATACCAGTGGTGAACTAGTTGGTATAAACTCTGCCATAGCCTCTCCTACTGGTTCTTATGCAGGTTATGCTTATGCTATTCCTGTAAATATGGTGAAAAAAGTAGTTACTGATATTGTAAAATACGGCACAGTGCAAAGAGCTTACTTAGGTATTAGTTATCCTAGGGATGGTTTGTCTGAAGAAGAATTGAAAAAAGTATTGGTAGAACTAAATACAAAATACAAAGAAGGAGAAGGTATTTTAATTACCGATGTATTAGACGGAGGTGCCGCTAAAGCTGCAGGTATTAAAAAAGGTGATGTACTTTTAAAAATTAATGGAGTAGCTGTGAAAACTTCTCCTGAATTACAAGAACAAGTTTCTAGATACAAGCCAGGAGATAAAATGAATTTAATAATAAAGCGTGAAGGCAAGGATATGACCATGGTTGTAACCTTAAAAGCAAAATTAGGTACTACCGACTTAGTAAAAAGTTCTAAGGCCGCTGAAAAATTAGGTGGTAAATTAGAAACTATTGATAAAGCCACTGCTGAAAAGAACGATTTAGAAGGCGGTGTTTTAATTAAAGAATTAGGAACTGGTATTATTGGTAAAAGCAGAATTGAAAAAGGCTTTGTGATTACACATGTAAACGAAGAACCTGTTAAAACAGTAGAAGAGTTTTATGAGGCTTTGAAAAAAGCTACATCAAGTAGTGTTAAAATTTCAGGAGTCTACCCTGGTTATTTTGGTAACTACGCCTTTATTTTAAACTTAAATGAATAAGTAAATTATTTAATAAAAATGTTTTTGGTTGGGTTAGGTGGATGAAAGAAAAAGCCTCTCGATTTTCGGGGGGCTTTTAATTTTATTTCATCTTTTGCCAAATAGCTTCTTTTTCAGCAAGACTTAGGGAAGCCAAGTCTAAGCCATTGTCCTTGGCATAGGCCTCCATGAGTTCAAAACGCTTTTTAAATTTCTTATTGGTTTTCTCAAGGGCAGTTTCTGGGTCAATTTTTAGAAAACGTGCATAGTTGATGAGGCTAAAAAATACGTCTCCCAATTCATCTTCCATCTTCTCCATGTCGTTTTGGGCTATTTCATGCTGCAGTTCTCCTATCTCCTCATTCACTTTATCCCAAACCTGTTCCTTATTCTCCCATTCAAAACCTACTTGTTTTACCTTTTCTTGAATTCTTAAAGCTTTTACCATAGAAGGTAAACTATTGGGCACTCCACTTAATATAGTTTTTTTACCATCCCCTTCTTTTAACTTAAGCTGCTCCCAATTTAATTTCACTTGCTCTTCCGTCTCAGCCTTTACATCACCATAAATATGCGGATGTCTATGAATTAATTTTTTTGAAATACCTGCTATGACTTCTTCTAAAATGAATTCATTTTTTTCAGAAGCTATTTTGGTATAAAATAAAATATGTAATAATAAATCGCCTAACTCTTCTTTAATGCCTTGCCAATCCTCTTCAATAATAGCATCTACTAATTCATACAACTCTTCAATGGTATTACTTCTTAAACTATGTATAGTTTGCTTTTTATCCCAAGGGCATTCTGCTCTTAGTCGGTCCATAATGGCCACTAGTTCTAAAAAGTTTTTGGAAATATTTTCTTGAGACATAATTAAATTCTGTTTTTCAGTCATCTAAAGTAAGCAAAAAAAATCCCTCTCGAAATAATCGAGAGGGATTGTGCCTCAGGCGGGAATCGAACCCGCACGGGCGTTGCGGCCCACAGGATTTTCTTACTACTATGGTTTTCACCACCCTACTCTGGTTTGTAGTCTGGACTATGCCTTCACCATATCTTTCGATTTAGGTGCTCCGTGTCTAGTCTCTACACGTTCCCTTTCGGGCTTCGCTCGGTATTCCCATCTTAAAGGGTTCGCCGAATTTACGGAGTTCTACATCTTCAATTTCTCGAAGTGCACTCAAATTTTGTTCAACCAAAGAACAATGTCTAAGTCCTGCGTGTCTACCAGTTCCACCACCAAGGCGTCTTCATCAGACTTAAAAAAAATCCCTGTCCGAAGAACGGGATTTTTGGAGCGAAAGACCGGGCTCGAACCGGCCACCCCGACCTTGGCAAGGTCGTGCTCTACCAAATGAGCTACTTTCGCTTGTATAAGAACTATTTTTAGGACTGCAAAAATAACGAAACAGCGCTCTTAAACAAATTTTTTTTCTTACTTATACTCAGGCTTGTACTGTGAGCTAGGTTGCACTTCTGGATTGGGTTTAACGAAACGGCTGTTGTAAAGTTGACTACAATTACCTAAAACCAATGCTAGTATAGCAAAAATAGACACATAAAAAAAGAATCGAGACGAACTTACCCAATTAGTGGCGATATCTTTTTCTGCTGTATTATCTTGTAAATCTTGTGACATATTGTTTATTTACGGATGCAAAAATAGCAACAAGTTCTTAATAATGAACTAGTTTGGTCACTATTTTACTAAAATACTGCTTGTTTTTAATAAAGTATTGATAAACCACGGATCCAGCATAAACACCTTCTAGTTTTTCTAAGGCTTTAGGATTTGGACTTCTTTTCAGTTTACCAGACAATACATAACCTATATAGGCAAAATGCGCTTTGCCAATAGCAAAAAAGAAGCTCGTATCACCACTTAATAAGCCCTTATAGGCTGAAATAGCATCTAAACTAAACCTAGCAGGTAATTTCCAAATAAGCGATGATAAAGGCAAATTCTTAGAAAGCATGATTAAGTTGTTTCTAAAATTTAAAAACACCTTACGACCCCCTCTTGGTAAGGTGCCTGCTCCTACATGATAAACTATGGCTTCAGGACAAGCATAAATTTTATAACCTGCTAATTGTAATCTCCAAGATAAATCTATTTCTTCTTGATGTGCAAAAAAGCTTGCATCAAAACCATTCATTGCATGAAATAATTCAGAACGAATCATCATGCAAGCACCGGTTGCCCAAAATATAGGCGCTGCAGTATCATACTGCTTATTATCTTTTTCACATACATCAAAAACACGCCCTCTTGAAAATGGATAACCCAATGCATCTATCCAACCTCCTGCCGCCCCTGCATATTCAAATACTTCCTTATTATTATAAGATAATATTTTTGGCTGACAAGCCGCAATGGTTTTATCTAACTCCAATAAATTTACCATGGGCTGTATCCAATGAGGATCCACTGCCACATCTGAATTTAATAAAACATAATAATCGGCCTTTACTTTTTGCAAGGCCCAATTATAGCCGCCCGCAAAACCTTCGTTTGTATTATTCGTAATTATTTTAACTGCGGGGAATTTTTCTTTAACGAGAGTAATAGAATTATCGGAAGAACCATTGTCGGCCACCACCAGTTCAAAATTTTCATATTGAGTGGCTAAAACGGATGGCAAGAATTTTGCTAAATAACCGGCCCCGTTATAATTTAATATGACTATGGAGACTAGCGGTTTCAATGTAATTGTTTTTGCGAATGTAAGCCCAAAATATGGGAAATTGAAGTAAAAAAACTAACTTTCACCTATGAATACGGGAAGTTTTTTACATAGAAACCTAGATTTACTCAATCATCCCTTGGGGTAGTTAAACTACCTCCTATTTTTTTGTATGCAAGCGAAATTTATTTTTCGCTTTTGTATCCAGTTTTCAGAACAATTTAATTTCCAATAATTCAATTTATAGAAATGACTCAATCAACTATTAGTTCCTATGCTGCTAAATATTTAGCACTAGAGGAAAAATATGGCGCTCATAATTACCACCCACTTCCAGTAGTACTTGAAAGAGGGGAAGGTGTGTACTTATACGATGTAGATGGTAAAAAATACTTCGATTTTTTAAGTGGTTATTCTGCGGTGAACCAAGGCCATTGCCATCCAGCCATTATTGATGCTTTACAAAAACAAGCAAGCAAACTCACTTTAACTTCTCGTGCTTTTCATAATAATTTATTGGGCGAGTATGAAAAATACATCACCGAGTATTTTGGATACGATAAAGTACTTCCTATGAATACAGGTGTGGAAGGTGGAGAGACCGCAATTAAATTAGCGCGTCGTTGGGGATATAATGTAAAAGGTATTGCTGAAAATAAAGCCAAAATAATTTTTCCTGAAGGTAATTTTTGGGGCCGCACATTAGCAGCTATTTCTTCATCTACCGATCCTAGTAGCTTTAAAGGTTTTGGCCCTTATATGCCGGGCTTTGGCTTAGTACCTTATAACGATTTAGTAGCTTTAGAAGAAGCTTTAAAAGATAAAGAAGTGGCATCCTTCATGGTAGAGCCCATTCAAGGCGAGGCCGGCGTAGTCATTCCCGATGATGGCTATTTAAAAGCAGTGCGTGATTTATGTGATAAGTACCATGTTTTATTTATTGCAGATGAAATTCAAACTGGTTTAGCAAGAACGGGAAAGATGCTAGCCTGCGATCATGAAAATGTTAAGCCCGATATTTTAATATTAGGAAAAGCATTAAGCGGTGGCACACTTCCTATTTCTGCAGTACTTGCTAGCAATGAAATTATGATGCAAATTTTACCAGGCGAACATGGTTCTACTTATGGAGGAAACCCATTGGCTTGTGCAGTGGCTATAAAATCTCTGGAAGTATTGAAGTCGGAGAAGATGGCGGAGAATGCAGCAAAAATGGGCGAAAGATTAAGACAAGGTTTAGCCAATTTAAATTCTCCCTTTATTACCACCATTCGTGGTAAGGGTTTATTAAATGCTATTGTAATTAAACACGAGAACCCTGATGCGAGTTGGGATTTATGTTTACACTTAAAAGATTTAGGCCTTTTAGCAAAACCTACTCATGGAGATAAAATAAGATTTGCACCTCCTTTAATTATAACTGAAAAACAAATTGATGAAGCCGTTCAAATTATTGGCGCTGGTTTGAAACTTTTATCTTAGGTAAAAAAGTCATGACTAATATGCCTGCAGAAATTAGTATGCAAGCATATAATGCCCACTTCTTCTGTGGACACTCTCCCATTAGACAGGTAGACATGATTAAAAAATTTCTATAGCTCCATGCCAATAGCATAGCAGCAAATACCATATTAAACCGCTTTGCCCATATAAAAGGTAAAGCGAAAAAAGCTGAAGATATTACCGCGAAAAAACTTAAGAACTTGCCTGCCTGACCAAAACTACTTCCTGCAGGATCCCATCCTGTAATTGTCCAATTTCTACTTTCAATAACTACTAAAGGTTGTGTAGTACAATAAATAAGTACTAAGCAAAGTATAATTCCAATAGGTTGAGAATATTTCATAATGATTAATTATAGATTCGATTACAGATTCGATTACAGATTCGATTACAGATTCAATCATAAAAGGCAAAACCCATACAAATTGTAAGGGTTTTACTTTTTAGTGAGGTCGAGAGCGGATTCGAACCGCTGTGGGAGCTTTTGCAGAGCTCTGCCTAGCCACTCGGCCACCCGACCTAATCTAGTATGCAAAAATAACGCAAAGAACTTAATTATAAAAGAATTTTACAGCTATTCCTATTTAAACGACATTTGTGTCATAAATGAAACAATATGCAGGCAATTGGCGCATCAGAACTCATCATTAACGACCGCGGAGCCATTTATCACTTAAATGTACGTCCAGAAGAGATTGCGGATACCATTATTACTGTGGGCGACCCTGAAAGAGTTGCATCAGTGAGTAAATACTTTGACCGCATTGAACATAAGCTAGCACATAGAGAATTTATTACCCATACCGGTTATATTGGTCAAAAAAGAATTTCAGTGTTAAGCACTGGTATTGGCCCTGACAATATTGATATTGCCTTAAATGAAATAGATGCACTAGTGAATATTGATTTCACTACCAGAACTATTAATGATCAAAAAAAATCGGTCTCTATTATTCGCATGGGCACTTGCGGTTCTTTGCAAGGCGAAGTAGGCGTGAATGAATTAGTAGCGGGCACACATGGCTTAGGCATTGACAATGTTTTACATTTTTATGCTCAAGAAAATAACGAAGAAGAAAAAGCCATCTTAGACGCTTTTGAAAAACATACCTCTATTCATGCACATAAAATTCAACCTTACATTGCTTCGGCAAGTGCAGGTTTATTAAAACATTTTACAGAAGGCTATAGTCATGGGATAACAGTTACTTGTCCTGGTTTTTATGGCCCTCAGGGACGCATCTTAAGACTTCCTTTAAAAATGCCTAACCTAGTAGACCAAATGACCAGCTTCAGATACGGCCAACATAGAATCGCTAATTTTGAAATGGAAACCAGTGCTATTTATGGTTTATGTAATTTATTAGGGCATCAGTGCTTAAGTATTAATGTAATTATTGCCAACAGAGTAAAGAAAGAATATAGCAAGGATATGGGCAAGGCCGTAGATCATATGATTCAAAAATCTTTAGGCATAATTGCAACAATTTAAAATAGTAAAATGAATATTCCGTTTTCAAAATACCAAGGCACGCAGAACGATTTTGTAATTATAGACAACCGCTCTGGCAATATACATTTAAGCGAAGCGCAAATTGAATTTATTTGCGATAGAAGAAAAGGTATTGGCGCCGATGGTTTAATGCTACTAGGCACTGCAGCAGGCTATGATTTTTCTATGACTTATTTTAATGCTAATGGCAAGGAAGGTTCTATGTGTGGTAATGGTGGACGCTGTTTAACCCAGTATGCATTTGACCAAGGTATTAGAAAAGATACTTATTCATTCGTTGCTATTGATGGCCCTCATGAGTCGAAGTTAGATGCAGCCGGTTGGGTGCATCTAAAAATGACTGATGTAAAATCAGTAGAGAAAAATATTGAAGGCGATGTAACTTATTATGTATTGAATACAGGCTCTCCTCATTATATTGAATTTGTTGATAATGTCAATAGTGTGGATATACTGGGACTAGGCCAAATGATTCGCTATAACGAAAGATTTAAAGCAGAAGGTATAAATGTAAATTTTATTCAACAAGACGAAGGACAGCTATTTGTTAGAACCTATGAACGCGGCGTGGAGAATGAAACTTTCAGTTGTGGCACCGGGGTAACCGCTGCTGCCTTAATTGCAGGTATAGAAAAATTAGGCGAGCAAAAAATAAATATTGAAACCCTGGGTGGAAAACTAGCAGTAAGTTTTAACAATAGAGGAGATAATATATTTGATAATATTTATTTAATGGGTCCTGGAACCTTTGTTTTTAGCGGTGCTTTAGATATTTAAAAAAAGTAATTGAAAGATTTACTGAAAAATAATAATAGAAAATTTAAATACTGATAATTTAATTCAAACTCTAATAGTTTTTTATGGCTTTATTTAATGTTCGTGTGTATGGCTTACTACTAGACTCTCAAAATAGATTACTCGTGAGTGACGAATATATTAAAGGAGAGTTTTTTACCAAACTTCCTGGTGGAGGGCTTGAATTTGGAGAAGGTACCCGAGAAGGATTAGCAAGAGAGTTTATTGAGGAAACTGGCATAACAGTATCTGTAGGAGCGCATTTGTATACCACCGATTTTTTTCAAATATCGGCCTTCAATAAAAAAGACCAAATCATCTCTATTTATTACATGGTGCAAAGTACTGAATGCGAAAAGATTAAAACCAGTGAGAAAAATTTTGACTTCAGCCCAGACCAAATTGCGGACAAAAAAAGCACTTTTGAGTCCTTTAGGTGGGTAAATTTTGAAGATTTGAATGAAGACAGCATGAGCCTACCTATTGATAAAGTAGCTATTCAAATATTGAAGCAAAGCTTCTAAACCTCATTCTCCAAGCCCATTGCTTGCAATTTCATTTTCTTAGCTAAATCATGCCCAACATAATTTTCAATTCTGCCTTGTATAAAAGAAATTAAAGGTGTTAAAATAATGGCCATGGTAAACTTGTACATATAGTTAACCACGCCAACAGCAAGCACTGTAGACCAACTCCATCCATTACCAATTTTAAAAGCAATAAATAAAACCACAAAGCTGTCTACTAATTGAGAGACAACAGTGGAACCAGTGGCGCGCAGCCATATCATTTTCTCTCCAGTCATTTTTTTAATTCTATGAAAAACATATACATCAATTAATTGGCTTACTAAAAAAGCAACTAGGCTTCCAAGTATTATCCACATACCTTGTCCAAAAATAGATTCAAATGCCAATTGCATACTAGGTATGCCATTAGATGTTCTAGATTCTATCCAAAATTCTGCAGGTGCAACATGAATAGCTACATAAAACATTATAAAAGCATAGCTAATTAAAGCCACGGCAGTATAACTAATTCTACGCACCGCCTTTGGCCCAAAATATTCATTCACTATATCTGTTATAACAAATTCAAGCGGCCATAATAAAACACCACAGGTTAAATTAAAAGAAAGATTAGGCACTCCAAACAAAGTAAAATTGGAAGGTGCTAGCCCAAATACTTTTTCTAAAGAAAATATTTTACCTCCAATACATTCTGCAATTAAGGCATTGGCCACAAAAAAAGCCGTGATGCCTAGAAATAATTTAGTGGGCTTGTCTTTTAAAATAGAATGAATCATAATTCAATTTAAATAATAAGTAAGATAATTTGTAATAATAACATCAAAATGTTAATGATTGTTTGCCAATGGGGTAAATCAATGCTCTTTTTTCTAATTAAATTAATGATAAGCCATATAACAAAGAGTAGATTCACAAAAGGGGCCATTTCAAGTCCTAAAACGGCCATAAAATTGGCTATATCAGCGGGTATTTTTAACCAAGATAAAAACAGAAAAGCAGTTGTAAATAAATAGAAGGCATTACATATAATGGCAAGCTTAGCGGTAAAGGCAAACGAGGTACTATTTTTCATTCTATTTGTTAATATTTACAAGGTACTAAAATTACTTAAAAAGCCTATTTAGTCGTAGGTTTGTTAGTATAAATATATGAATATGTTGAAGTCTATTTTCAAGTCGGCCCTACCCCATATTATCGCAGTAGCCATTTTCGCCATTGTAGCCATAATTTATTGTAAGCCTGCTCTTGAAGGCAAGGTTTTGCAGCAATCAGATATTACCCAGTGGAAAGGAATGGCGCAGGACGCAATGGTTTATGCAGAAAAGAACGGACAACACCCTCTATGGACCAATAGTATGTTTGGAGGTATGCCTACTTATCAAATTACAGGAGTACCAGGTTTTGCTTTCACAATTGGCTTAATAGATAATTTATTGACTTTACATTTCCCAGAACCTATTAATTTATTTTTCCTAGCCTGTATTTGTTTTTATTTCTTAGCACTGGTACTTGGTTTTAATAATATCATTAGTGTAATTGGTGCCTTAGCTTATACTTACGCAACTTACAACCCTATTATTGTAACCGTTGGTCATATTACAAAAATGCATGCAATTGCTTACTTACCTTTTTTTATTGCAGCTATTCTATTAATTTTCCAAAAGAAGTATTTATGGGGAAGTCTGCTCACAGGAATTGCGACTGCATTATTTGTAGGTGCCAATCATATACAAATAACTTATTACGGTTTAATTATTGTCGCCTTCATGTCTATTTTCTTTTTAGTTAAATGGATCATTGAAAAAGATTACACACATATTTTAAAAACGTTTGCAGCAGCTTGTATTGGTGGTTTATTAGGAGTTGCAGTGAATGCTCCATTATTGGCTAGCACATATGAATATGGGAAGGAATCTATAAGAGGTGGAAGCGTTTTAGTAAATAAGGATAGTAAATCTACCGCCACTGGATTAACAAAAGACTATGCTTTTAGCTATAGCATGTATAAAACAGAATCATTGGTTTTAATGTTCTCTGGAATTTACGGTGGTGCTAGTGGGTTGAATCAAATGGATCCAGCAAATTCAAAAGCATTAGAAACCTTGCAACAAATGCAACCACAAATTGGGCAACAACTACAAGGCTTTGCCTCTCTTTACTGGGGTGGTATTGGTGGCACTTCAGGCCCACCGTATGCAGGATTAGTTATTTGTTTATTTGCTTTAATAGGCTTATCAAGCTCTACTAACTTACATCGCTGGTGGATTAGCGCCACTATTGTTTTTACATTAATGCTGAGTGCTGGAAGTTATTTCGAAGCATTTAATGTTTTCATGTTTGATCATTTGCCTCTTTACAATAAGTTTAGAGCCCCAAGTATGATAATGATTATCCCTACGCTATTATTAGGTGTGATGGCTTTATATGGAATGGCAGCAATCAGTTCAGAGACCGATTTTAAAACTGTATTAAAAAAATACAAGCCTAGTTTTATTGTTACTGGATTAATTTTAGCTACTGTATTATATATTTATTTCACTAGTAGCTTCAAAAGCGAATCTGAAATTAATTTATTATCTCAAATTGCAAAAATTCCAGACACGAATCAAAAAGCAGCCTTTGAAACTCCAGCAAATGATTTAGTCAACGCTATTGTTACCGATAGAAAATCATTAATAGAAGGAGATATTATAAAATTCTTTTTATTCTTAGGCTTAATTATTACCCTAGTATTTTTAGCTATTAAAAAAGTAATTAACCAAACCATTTTATTAGTTTGCTTTGGGGGTTTATCCATGATTGATTTATTCCAAGTGAATGTCAAATATTTAAAACCGGATAGTTTTGTAGAAGCCAATGAAAATGACAATGTTTTTGCCTTAAGTCCATTAGATCTTGCTTTAAAAAAAGATACCACTCAATACAGGGTATTAGATATTAGAGGCGGCATTAGCAATGCCTTTAATGGTGGGGCCTTAATAGCCTACCACCATAAAACAGTGGGCGGTTACAACCCTGCTAAACTTAGCATTTACCAAGACCTTATCGAAAACCAATGGTATAAGTTTCCAAATTGTATGCCTACTATGAATATGTTAAATACAAAGTATCTTATCTCTGGTGATCCCGCTTTAGATACTATTGTTAATAAAGCCGCACTAGGCAATGTTTGGTTTGTAAAAGGTATTCAATATGAAAAAGGCCCTGCAGAAGTAATGAAACGATTGGATAATTTTAATCCAAAGGATACTGTCATCATTGAACTAAAAGATAAAATTGAGGGTCTAAATGATATTCAAGTAGACGAAGTTGCTGAAATTGCTTTAGTCAATAATAATAACGATGAAGTCAATTACAAAAGCAGTAGCACTAAAAAGCAATTAGCCGTATTTAGTGAAATTTATTATAAGCAAGGATGGAAAGCCTACATTGATAATGTAGAAGCCCCTATTGTAAAAGCCAACTATGTATTAAGAGCCTTAGTGGTTCCTGCGGGCAGCCATTCAATTCGTTTTGAATTTAAACCTGTCATTGTGAATACTGCACAAAAAGCATCAGCTGCAGCTTCTATTATACTTTGGGGTTTATTAGTAGGTCTAGTTTTTAGTAGTTTAAAAAGTGGAAAAGCAAAACCAAATAAATGATTTTATCCATTGTTATTTGCAGTTATAATAGAGCCAGCTATATTAGCGGTGCATTAGATAGTTTATACAATCAATCTGCAGGCTTGGATAATTTCGAGGCTATTATAGTAGATAATAATTCAACCGATAATACAGCTGAAGTTTTTAAGCAGTGGAGATCTTCCCATGCAAATGGAAGCTTCACTTATTTAACTGAAACAAAACAAGGTGCTTCCTTTGCGCGTAATACAGGTGCTAAGGGCGCAAAAGGTCAATGGCTTTGTTTTATGGACGACGATGCCATAGCCAATTCAAATTATGTTGAAAATATAATAAAACATATTAAAACTAAACCAGAGGCTATTGGCTTTGGTGGACGCATCATTCCTAAATACATTCCTTCAGAACCTGAATGGATGAGTTACTATGTCTCTTCTTTAGTAGGCAACTTTGATTATGCCCCTACTGCCTGTGCCTTTGAAAATGGCAAGTACCCTTTAGAGTCCAACATGATTGTTAAAAAAGATATCTACGATTCTATTCGTGGATTTAACACTCAATTACCCGGCGTAGTAGGTACATTAAGAATTGGAGGAGAAGGCAAAGAATTATTTTACAAACTACTAGCACTAGGGCATACTATTTATTACGACCCTGCTATTTGCGTGCATCATGTGGTAGAAGTGAAAAAGTTAACACCCGAATATATGTACCGAGTGGCTAGTGGAATTGGTAGAGGAGAAAAAACAAGAACTTTAAGTATTTCTAAAGGATCTTATTTTAAAAAAATAATAGAATATTTATTTAAATTAGGAGCGGCTTTTGTAATTGGATTTAAATATCTTTTACAATGCAAGCCTGCTAAAACCTGGCCCATCATTCAATTTAGAATTGACGCCTTGAAAGGTTTATTGGGCTAATTTTTAATAGCATAAATCATCCCGCTATTTTCAGTTACATGATGCTCATGTCTTAGTTGGAATTTATTGTCTATCAAAACTTTTTCAATGGTGGTTGATCCTTTTTCATGCCATTCAATAATGGCCACCACTACATTATTTAAATAAGTAGTTTCTTTTAGCATATCGAAAATTATATATTCTTCCCCTTCACAATCTAGCTTGAGTAATATTTTAGCATCTGGGTTTTCAGCCATTACCAATTCAAACACTTCTTTTATAGATACTAATTGTACCTCAATAACCTGACCTATTTTTTTCCCATACTCATTTTTCTGCTCAATAGTAGAAGCCGACAATAATCCACTTTCAAATAAAGGAATGGATCTTGTTTCACGCAGATTACTCACACCCTCATTAATTAATTTTAATTTACTAGCCATAGCAGGGTTAGCTACTACATTTATACTTGCTTCTGCAAAAGTTTCTGGGAAGGGTTCATAGCCATACACCTTTTTCACATAGGGTTGAGAAGCAAAATACAAAGAAGCCACCCCTACATTCATTCCAATATCAATAACTACTAAATTATCATGGGCGGTTTCAATGTTATAAATTTTTTCTATAAATATTTCATACAAAACAGCCATATTAGATAAGGATGCTACCTTAAACAGAAGTCCCTCCACTTCTACCATAAAATAGGTATTCGTAGTTTCCGTTACCTTACATAATGGGTTAGCTAATAATTCAATGAGAAAATGCATACTAAACTCAAATTGATCTAAATGTGCTATGCATATTGTATTACCAGAATTTGTAAATAATAAAATTCCATTACTTACTTGCAGACTAGCCGCCCAATGTTTAGGTAGTTTGTAAAATGCAAATAAATAGGCAAGCTTAAAATGCTTTAACTTAAATAAGAAAAAACAAAAAGAAATAAATTTATTTATAATTCTAGTTACACTCATTATTATTCAATATTTACCAATCATTCTTTTTTTTACCCTTTTATTATTCCCTAATTCTTTTATTTTTTCCCTTTTTTATTACTTAGAAAAGCGAATATACCTGAAAATAAATTTTTATACACCGAAACTAACTCCGGATTATAGATTAAATCGTTTTTTAGAATTTTAATGCACCTAAGTACATCTTTTTTCATAATAGCATTTAACCCTTTGGCCTTAAATAATAAATATAAGCCATTACGAATAATATAATACACTCGAATGGGTGTATGTGTAATGCGTAATGTTTTATTGAAATTAGCCAATGACCTTCCTTCTATTAATTTCCCAAGCGCATGATTTAATATAATATTTGAAAACATTAAATTGATATGCCCATTCTGTATCACTCTATATGAAAATTCTGCGTCTACAAAGTCTATAAATAAATCTTCATTAAAAACTCCCACCTTTTTGAGTAAGGATACATTCAAAATAGAACCGGAAGTGATTAAGGTAAGGGCTTCTTCAGGTTGCTCTTTAGGTATAGTTAAATTAGGTTGGCAGTTTACACCAAACTGAGCCACATTAGTATAAGCAGCTGACTGAATTTGTGATTTATACTTTTCAAAATCGCCCTCTTTGAAAGATGAATCCTGATCTATGGTCAATAAATAATCATAATTATTCTTAGCCGCATCCTCCACTGCCCTATTTAATCTCTTGGCGATGCCTTCATTGGCATTGAAATAATGGTATTGAATAAAGGGGTGCAGTTTAGATAAGGCCTCTTCTATGCCTGGGGTCTTGGTTTCGCTATTGTCATATATATATAATTGCTTTACGCCCTGAACATAGGTTTTTATGTTTTCGGACAAAAGTTGAATATCAGGATGATATAATATGACTACCCCGGCAATGTTCATCCGATGAATGATTTAGTAGGTTCAAATTTAAGCCAATTAGATAAAACCACCTTCTTTTGAACTGCAAATATTGATAATGCTTAGATTTTAAGCATAAATATTTATCTTGTACTAGCTATGAGTGGTAAAACAAATAATTTTTCGATTCTTATTCCTTTTAAATCGGGCAAGAAATATCTATTAGATTGTTTGCATTCGGTTTTAGCACAAGACTACCCCCATTTTAACATTCTTATTTTAGCAGACAATACTAGTAATATCGATGATTCATTAGACGCAGTGCATGCACTTCAAAATAATAAAATTAGCGTTCATGTTTCCAATCAAAATTTAGATATTCTTCAAAATTGGGGACGCATTAAAGGCCTTGATAAAAATGAATACATGACCATACTAGGTTATGACGATTTATTAGAAAAAACATTTCTTTCTACGATTAACGAATTAATAAATCAAGAACCAGAAGCAAGTTTATACCATACACATTTTAAATATATCAATAGCAAGAGTGAATTTATAAAAGTCTGCCAACCTCTATCATCTTCATTAAACGAAAGCGAATACCTTGAACATGCTTTGAATGAAACTATTGATATCATGGCAACAGGTTATGTTTTTAAATCGAGCGACTATGATGCACTAGGTGGCATACCTACTCAATATCCAAATTTAATTTATGCCGATTTACATTTATGGCTAGCTCTTACTAGAAAATCTTATCTCGCGGTACACCCTAGCTCACAATTTTCATTTAGAATTCACGCCTCTACCACCAAAACCTCTAAGGATAAAATTTTATTAGAAGCTTTTTTACTATTCTTAGGTTATTTGAATCAATTAAAAAACGAGTCAAGTACGCTTGCAAGTATTATTCAAGAAAATGGCAAAAGATTTACAGAAAGCACTACCAAGGCCATTGCCCACAGACTATTAAGAACGCCCAAAGCACTAAGAAAAGGATTAACTATAGATACAATGATTAGCGAGATTGACGAAAAATCGCAACTGCTAGGCATTGATTATACCCCTCTTCAAATAAATTCGATTCGCATGGCTAAACTCATTGAAGCGGTTCCATTATTCAATAATTTGTTTCTACTTTTCAAGAAAGTTTATAAAAAACCGGTTTTATAAACTATTTAGCTATTTTAAATTGCTAGCCTTTATAGCATATAAGAATTTTCCAAATTTGGATTGTAGTAGATAATATATAAAACTTAATCTACACTGCCATACACGCGCTGCCATAGAAAAGCCAAAATAAGATTCATATACTTTAACATTCTCCTTAAGCGAATCTACATATTGATTTGTGCTTACTCCCCCATCATCAAACTTCACAATGGTTTCATTCATATACCCATAGGGCTCTTTTTTCAGTCTACACATTAAATCATAATCCATGGCAATTTTAAAGTCTAATGAAAAATTACCCACTTTATTATAAAGTTCTTTTCTTAGAAACCAGGTTGGATGTGAAACCGCCCTCATGCCCTTGAATAATTGCTTTGCGTCAAAAGGAACTCCAATTTGCACCCAAATACCTGCTCGCTTCATGAATATATTACCACTTGCCCATTGCACAGCAGTATTTTTATAAAAATAGGCTAGCACATTTTCAATCACCGAATTGGAATAATAAATATCGGCCGAATTTAAAATATGAATAAGGCTACCAGTGGTAAGTGCAATTCCTTTGTTAAAAGCATCTGAAATGCCTTTATCTCTTTCACAAAGCCATTTTCGATAAGAAGGTTGTGGTGTATTTTGCAACCATTCAGCAATTTCCTTATTACTTGATCCATCTATAATATAATGCTCATATGGCTTAGCCGACTGCGCGTCTACCGAGCTGCAAGTAGTTTGCAAGTCGCTTAAATTGTTAAAACATATTGTTATGACCGACAATTGTTCCATATTGTAAAAATAAGCTCATTTCATTACATATTTACTTTTACCAAATTACAATATATTTGTACTATGGGCATTATTCAAAAACAAGGGGTAAAATCATCGTTCTTTATTATGATGGGCTTTATTATAGGCGCTGTCAACCTCCTAATATTGTTTCCCCTATTTTTCTCCAAAAATGACCAAGGCCTTGTAAGAGCCATGATAGATATTGGTGCTACCTTTTCTTTATTCTGTACTTTAGGCACTTTACCGGTTATTTATAAATTTTTCCCCTTTTATAATCATTATCTAGGCCCCAAAAAATCTGAGCTTCCACTTATTACCCTTATTATCAATTTAATTGGATTTAGTATTCTTTTATTTATTGGATGGCAGCAAAAAGATTTTATCATTCGTAAACTTGGAAAGTCTCCCAGCCTAGCACATTATTTCAATTATTTATATCCCTACGCCTTTTTCTTATTATTATTTTATTGGCTAGAAGCATTTGCTTGGGGATTAAGAAAAGGTGTTTACTCCAATTTCTTAAGGGAAACTTTAATTCGCATTTTAACCACGGTGTTAATTTTAGCCTTTGGTTTTAAATTTATTGACCTCATCACCTTTCTAACCTTGTTCAGTTTCTTATACGCAGTTCCTGCAGTACTATTATTAATTAACTTAATAGGGTCGAGTGGTTTTTCATTTCAGAGTTTTAAAATTAGTAATGTTACAAGAAGGCTCAAAGGAAAGATGATTAGCTTTGCCTTATTTGTTTTTGCTGGACAATTTTTCAATTTACTAGCACGCACCACCGATACTTTTTTTATTGTAGGCCTAAGGGGTTTGAGTGATGCAGGTATATTCGCCATTGCCACATACGTTTCAGCTATTTTAGAAATTCCTCAAAGAAGCTTGAACTCCATTAGTATTCCCATTCTTGCTACATCATGGAAAAATAAAGACTTTGCTAATATTAAAAACATTTACCATAAAAGTGTTTCTAACCTACTGGCCATTGGCCTATTGCTATTTGGTTTAATATGGCTAAACATAGATAACCTAATTAATTTTTTAAACTGGATTAGCCATAAAGAAGCCGGCGGCTATGATGCCATAAGTAAATTAATATTCATATTAGGTATTGCTAAATTAATTGATTTAGCCACGGGCGTGAACAGTCAAATTATTGGCACTTCTAATTATTGGAAATTCGATTTTTACACAAATTTATTTTATATCATTATTTCTATTCCACTAAATTATTTTTTAATTACGAATTATAATTTAGAAGGGCTAGCCTTTTCTAATTTAATTGCACTTACACTTTACAATACGGTAAGGTTTATATTTATTTATAAAAAGTTCAATTTACAACCCTATACCTATAAACACGGTTTGTTTTTAGTATCAAGCATTGGCTTAATGCTACTCATTCATTTAATCCCTAGTATTAATAATATACTTGCCAATATTTTAGTGCAGTCCTTTGCTTTTGGAATTGGCTTCTATGTAATAGTGAATTGGTTAAACCCTGCTCCAGAAATATTGAATATGGTGCATGATTTTGTTAAAGTAAAATTACCGGGCTTCTTTAAAAAGAAATAATCCTATTTCTTTTCTGCTACTGATACCAAATGAAAGGGCGGATATGTTTGCTGATGGACCATTTCAAAATCACAATACACTAAGATTTCTTTTACCAAATCCAAATTAAAAACATGGTGATGCACTGCCCTGTTCTCAATATTGAGATTAGTTCTTTTTATTAAGTCTTCTTTCGACTGTACAAATGCATCGTGCTTAAAATCGTGCAGCGCTATTACTTCTTCAAAATGAGTACTGTCTTCTTCTGTGGTATTATTTTTATAATCTTGAATTAAATGGGCTAATGTGGTGACAGGCCTTTTGTTATCAAATGTAAATTCTTTGTCTGGAAGTACTAAAACCAATCGGCCTTTGATTTTCATTACCCTAGACCAATCCTTTAAAGCCTTAATAGGATTCGCTACATGCTCTAATGAATGACAAGAAAGCACAAAATCATAAGAAGCATCATTCACTTCTTTTAAATGGGCAGCCTCGCTAATAAACTGAAAGCCCTTTTTATTTTTATAATAATTATATAAATTACCTTCTTTAATTTTTCCTTCCCAAAGCGTATTATTTGAAAAATTAACTCCATCAATTTTATTGGCATATAAATAAATAGGGAAAGTACTTTTAAAACTAAAAAAAGCACTAGGGCCGCCTACTTCAATGCCCTCTTGTCCTTTAAATCTAGCAGCTAATTGAATCATTCTTCTTTTAGTTGGCTGCTTTAAATAAGAAATAGTAGTAATTATTTTTTCAAATAAAGTCATGCTCAAATTAATTAAGGTTGAATTAATTTTAAAAAGCTATCAAGGCCTTTCTTTTTTTCTGCTGTAAACGCGTAGCTAATATTTTCAGTATAATATTTATGCAAATCATATACTTGCTCAGCAGCAGGTATCAATGCAATTACTTGCTCCAAATGTGACAACCCATAACCATTGGCTGCATCAAAGGCCTCCATAAATGCTGCAGGAATGGGTTTATTCGCTACCCAGGCAGCAAAAACAAAAGGAAGTCCAGAATACGCTTTCCATGCTAAGCCTAGGTCATAAATATGCTCAAAACGGTTTAAACTTGCAAGCGCCCTGTCTCCAATGATTATTCCAGCCGTTGTGCCTGAAATTTCATTTATATACCCCTCAGTGGCTATTAAAAACTCCACCTCTTTTTTCCAATGCTGCTTAAATAGAATTTTCGCAAGTGCTACCGAGGTTCTACTTTGATAATCTAAATACACCTTTTCAATTTGATCCATGGGTACTTGGCTAAATAAAGCCACTGAAGCCACTTCTCCCTCGGTACCAATCACATACTTCGAAATAATCTGCGGGTTCTTTAATAAAGGCATAATGGCCACAGGAATAAGGCCTATATCAATGGTGTCATCTAATAAAGCTTGGGCTATTTGAGCAGGGTAAGACTTCACTAAATGAATGCTGTCACAAAAAGGACTTTGCTCCATTCCTAGTAATAATGGGCGGGTATTTAAATAACTTACCGCGCCTATGCGCCATTTTTTGTCCAATTGAATTAACTTTGCACAAAGAAAAACCTTTTTTCTAATAATCTAACTACTTGTTTAAATTATCAGCCAATGTCAAAACTTACAGCTATCTCTCCCGTTGACGGTCGTTACCAAAAACAAACCGCCGCTTTAAGCTCCTATTTTTCTGAATTTGGCTTAATCAAATACCGCGTTTTAGTGGAAGTGCATTATTTCTTATTTCTTGCAGATAAGAAATTTTTTAAACTTACACCTGCATTAAGAAAATCTCTACTTGCCGTTGTAAAAAACTTTAGCGAAGCAGATGCCGAAAAAATAAAAACCATTGAAGCTAGCACCAACCACGATGTAAAAGCCGTTGAATATTTTTTGAAAGAAGTACTAGATAAAAACAAGGCGAGTGAATTGAAAGAATGGATTCACTTTGGTTTAACTTCTCAAGACATTAATAATACAGCTATTCCACTTAGTTGGAAAGAGGCGATGGAAAATATAGTACTGCCTTCTTATATTAATTTGCAAAATAATTTATATCAGTTAGCCAAAAAATGGAAGAAGGTTTCTTTGTTAGCACGCACACATGGCCAAGCGGCCTCTCCTACAACACTTGGAAAAGAACTAATGGTATTTGTGGAAAGACTACATCATCAAGTGGAATTATTTACAGCCATCCCTTATGCTGCAAAATTTGGTGGTGCCACGGGTAATTTTAACGCACACCATATTGCTTTTCCTAAAAAGAATTGGATAAGCTTGGGTAATGAATTTGTAGATGATATATTGGGTTTACAAAGAATGCAGTTCACTACGCAAATTGAACACTACGATCATTTCGCTGCACAGTGTGATACCTTGAAGCGTTTGAATAATATCTTAATTGATTTAAGCCGCGATATCTGGACCTATATCTCCATGGATTATTTCAAACAACAAACTAAGAAAGGCGAAGTTGGCTCTAGCGCTATGCCACATAAGGTGAACCCTATTGATTTTGAAAATGCAGAAGGTAATTTAGGCATGGCAAACGCAATACTTGAACACTTGGCTGCTAAGCTTCCTATTAGTCGTTTACAACGCGACTTAACCGACTCTACCGTACTTAGAAATATTGGAGTTCCAGTAGGACATATTACTATTGCGTTGAACTCTTTAGAAAAAGGATTAGGCAAATTAATTTTGAATGAAGAAAAAATGCAGGCCGATTTAGAAAACAATTGGGCAGTAGTAGCTGAAGCCATTCAAACTATTTTACGCCGTGAAAAATATCCTAACCCTTACGAGGCTTTAAAAGATTTAACAAGAGGTAAAAATAAGATTGATAAAAAACTGATGCATAAATTTATCGATGGCTTAAAAGTAACTGCAGCTATTAAAAAAGAATTGAAAGCCATCACACCGCATAATTATACAGGTGTGAACGCGGAGTACTAGTCTTCAGCATCCGACCTATCATTAGTAATTTCAGAGCGCGGTAGTATTTTCTTCCTAGGCTCTTTCTTGGCTAATAAATTATGTATGGGTTGCATGCCCTCTTTTTCAATAGCCATGGTTAACACTTGAGCGGTTGCCGCAGCATCTCCCCAAGCGCGGTGTCTTCCTTCTATCTTAATTCCTAAATCACGGGTCAAAGAACCTAGCCCATATTTCACTAGTCCTGGAAACACCCTGCGACTTAATTTAATGGTACATAATTTAGGAGCCGACCATTGAAAACCCGACCTTCCTAATAAATAATGTACAAAGGAATAATCGAAGCTAACATTATGGGCCACAAACACACGGCCATTTAATAAATTGAAAATTTGAGGAGCTACTTCTTCAAATAAAGGGGCGCCAGCCACCATCTCATCGCTAATACCCGTCATATTTACAATAAAGGGAGGTATTTTATGTCTAGGGTTAATTAAAGTCACAAATTTACCCGTCACTTCAACCCCATTGTGTATGACAATAGCAATTTCAGTAATCCCTGCCGATTGAGGGGTACTGCCTGTGGTTTCAATATCTACAACTGCAAATTCCATAGAGTGGCTAAGTTCGTATTTTTTAGCAACTTATTGCTTGTCCCTTTTCCTTATTTTTGTGGCTCATTATAGGAAAAGACGCAAAGCATGGAATTGAGTAAAAATTACATACCGGGTGAAGTAGAATTGAAGTGGTACAAGCATTGGTTAGACAGTGGTTATTTCCACAGCACGCCTAACGATAAAAAGGCCTATACCGTTGTTATACCTCCTCCGAATGTTACCGGCGTGTTACACATGGGGCATTGTTTAAATAATACTATTCAAGATATATTAGTGCGTCGTGCGCGCATGCAAGGGTTTAATCCTTGTTGGGTTCCTGGCACAGACCACGCTTCTATTGCTACTGAGGCAAAGGTAGTTGCTATGTTAAGAGAAAGAGGCATTGCAAAGTCTTCTTTAACAAGAGATGAATTTTTAGGCTATGCTTGGGAATGGAAAGAAAAATACGGTGGCATTATTTTGCAACAATTAAGAAAGATGGGTTGCAGTTTAGATTGGGAGCGTACTTCTTTCACCATGGACGCAGACTATTACGAATCGGTTATAAAAGTATTTGTTGATTTATACAAGAAAGGAAAAATTTATCGCGGCAAAAGAATGATTAACTGGGATGTGCGCGCCAAAACTGCTTTAAGCGATGAAGAAGTAATACATAAAGAAGTAGCGGGTAAAATATATCACCTGCGTTATAAATTAGATGTTCCTGGTGAAGAGTATATAACTATTGCCACTGTGCGTCCAGAAACTATTTTAGGTGATAGTGCAATTTGTGTGCACCCTAAAGATGCTCGTTATAAAAACCTAGTAGGTAAGTTTGCTTTTGTGCCCTTAATTAATAGACGCATACCCATTATTGCAGATGATTATGTAGAAATAGAATTTGGAACAGGTGCTTTGAAAGTTACACCTGCACATGACATGAACGATTTTGTTTTAGGACAAAAATATAATTTAGAAGTTATTGATACCATGAACGATGATGGTACTTTATCAGAAGCGGCGGGTATGTATATTGGACAAGATAGAATTGAGGTAAGAAAAATTATTACCAAGGATTTAGAAGCGGCTGGAAATTTAGTAAAGATAGAAGACTATACACACCAAGTAGGCTTTAGTGAAAGAACCGATGCCATTGTGGAACCAAGATTAAGTTTACAGTGGTGGGTGGATATGAAAAAGTTAGCAGCGCCTGCTCTTGATGCAGTAATGTCTGATGAAATTAGTTTTCATCCTGCTAAATTTAAAAACTTATACCGCCACTGGATGGAAGGCATTAAGGACTGGTGTATTAGTAGACAATTATGGTGGGGACACCGTATACCTGCATGGTATGATGAAGAAGGCAATTTTTATGTAGCACATAATGAAGCAGAAGTAAACGAGAATCATCCAGAAACTGTTGGAAAAAAATTAATACAGGATGCCGATTGTTTAGATACATGGTTTAGTAGTTGGTTATGGCCTTTTGAAGTATTTAAAGGTTTGTCTAAGCCAGGTAATGCTGAAGTAAATTATTACTACCCTACTAGCACACTTGTAACTGCCCCTGAAATTATTTTTTTCTGGGTAGCTAGAATGATTATGGCTGGCGAAGAGTACATGGGTAAGATTCCTTTTAAAGATGTTTACTTCACAGGTATTGTGCGCGATAAGCAAGGACGTAAAATGAGTAAGAGTTTAGGAAACTCTCCAGACTTATTAGGACTCATTGACCAATATGGTGCTGACGCTGTTCGTTTTGGCATTATGATTGCCTCTCCTGCAGGAAACGATTTACTATTTGATGAATCGACCTTAGAACAAGGAAGAAATTTCAATAATAAATTATGGAACGCCACTAAGTTATTGAAGATGTGGGAAGCCCGTCAAAATAATGAAGGCGCTATTCCAGAAGATGCGAAGTTTGCGATGGATTGGTTTGAAGCAAAATTAAATACGACTCAAATTGAAGTAGATGAAATGCTAAAGACTTTTCGTTTAAGTGAAGCACTAAAAACTATTTATGGTTTAATATGGGATGATTTTTGTAGTTGGTATTTAGAATGGATCAAGCCAGGATTTGAGCAACCCATGCATGCAGGGGTTTATGAAAAGACGGTGGAGTTTTATGATGCTTTATTACAATTGCTGCATCCTTTCATGCCTTTTATTACAGAAGAGATTCACCATACTTTAAAAACACAGTATGAGGATTTATGTGTGAAATTGTATACTCCTAATGTGCAAGTAAATAAAGAAGTTTTAAACGCAGGGGCATTATTACAAAATGTAATCTCTACTTTAAGAGACGCGCGTAATAAAAATCAGATCAAACCAAAGGATGCAATTGAACTGCATATTCAAACTGCGAATAACGCACCTTATCAAACTATTCAAAATATATTAGCGAAGCAAATAAACGCTTCAAGCATACAATATACTTCAAGCACTATTGCCTCCTCTATTGTAGTGGCCTTAGAAAAAGATAAATTTTACATTGTAGCCAACCAAGCCATTGATACTGCTAGCTTAAAAGAAAACTTATTAAAGGACCTAGCCCATCAACAAGGTTTCTTGCAAAGTGTAGATAAGAAATTACTTAATGAAAAGTTTGTTCAAAACGCGAAACCAGAAGTATTAGCCATTGAACAAAAAAAGAAAGCCGATGCTTTAGCTAGAATTCAAACCATTGAAGAAAGCTTGGCTCAGTTAGGGTAGTCAAAAAAATCTAATGACCGAAATTCAAATAACACGCGCTGGATTAACTGACAGAGATTTTATCAGATCTGTTTCCGAGCGCACCTGGCCCAGCACTTATGGGCATATTATATCCCAAGCACAAATCAATTTCATGATGGACTGGATGTACAGTAATGAATCCTTAGAAAAACAAATGAATACGGGTTCTGAGTTTTATATAGCAAGTATAAAAAAAGAAAATGAGCTATGGGATGCTGTAGGATTTTGTTCGGTAAGCCCTGAGAAAGAAGACGCAAATGAGATGGCGCATAAACTCAATAAATTATATGTACTCCCCGAAGCGCAAGGTACAGGCGCAGGCAAGGCCTTATTAAATAAATGCATTGAGGTTGCCAAGGCAGCAGGATCAAACTCTTTATTCTTGCAAGTAAATAAACTAAACAACGCTTATACTTTTTATTTAAAAAAAGGATTCATTAAAGAACGCGAATTTAAATTCGATATTGGTAACGGCTTTTACATGGACGACTATGTAATGCGGTTGAACTTCTAAATCTTAGGTTTTTTATCTTCTTTAAACCCAATAATATTTCTTTCATTCCATTTAACTCTATTGATAGTCAAATCTAATAAGTGTTCAATAGTATCATAAATTTTATTGAGCTGAACATCGTGTTCTCCAATTCTTTCCCTCATCTCTTGAAGCTGCCCTTTTATTGATGCATTTTTAATTAACACTCTTTTCATTTCAATAAACATTCTAATTATTGAAATATTCATCATTAGAGCTTTTTCACTTTTCAAAACTCCTGATATCATTGCAACACCGTGTTCTGTAAATGCGAATGGTGTGGCATTCTTTTTTCTTCTTCCCGCTGATGATACCGTATTTTGCGATATCATCACCTCCCATTCTTTTATAGTTAATCTAAACATGAAGTCAATTGGGAATCTTTCAATATTTCTTTTGACTGCCTGATTTAAACTACGAGTATCCACTTCATAAAGCATCGCCAAATCAAAATCAAACATTACCATCTCCCCTCTTACTTCATGTATTTTTTGTTGAATCAAATTTATTTCTGTCATTATTTAAAATTTGACAAGTAAAATAGACTTTATAATAATTGAAGATTTAAGTATAAATACCTTTTCAGGGTATGATGTCACAAATTGTGATATCATGCCTTAAAATTCACCTGATGAGGTCACAAATTGTGACCTCATACACTTAGAAAATAAGCTATGAAGTAATTAAATCTTAGAAATCACCACCCTTTTTAAACTTGTTTGGCGGTCGCCTGTATTGATTAAAATATCAATCTTGTTTTTGTATTTTTTATTCATTAAATCATGAATAAACCAAATACCATTAAACTTTCCGGCATTGGTCAATTCTACTTTATCTCCAAAAGCAAATAATTCTTTTAAATCACGGCTAATGGCAATCACTCTATGTCTTTTAGGATTAGCGCTGTCTAATTTAAAACCACTCGCCGTTATTAAAGGCGTGCTATCGGTTTGAGCTGTATCTGCATTATAAGTACTTAATGAAACTAAATTCATTGACTTTAAAACAAAAGGGTATTGCATGGCAATGGCCCTTGATTCATGACTTGGTCTTAATAAATTAAAACCGCCCACGAGCATTAATAGGAAAACCCCCATACCTAGATACTTATTATATTTCATAATGAAGTGTTTCATAAGTTGATGATAATTATACTATTAAATGGGTTTGTTTAACGATACCCATTATAAAAACGCTTTGTACCTGACTTATATTGTCGGCCTGGCTTAATTTGTTCACGTGGAAATTGTAATAACTGTTCATATCCTCGGTCACAATTTTCAACATAAAGTCAAATTCTCCCGATATACTATAACATTCCACCACATCGGGTAAGTCATTTATTAGCTTAATAAACTGGCCCCCAGACTGCTTACTATGCTGATTTAGAGACACATAACAAATAACCATCAGCCCCTTTTTCACTTTCGTCCCATCAATTAAAGTGGCATACTGCTTAATCACCCCACCCGCCTCAAGCCTTTTAATACGCTCATGCACCGGCGTGGTACTTAAATGAATTTGGTCGGCAATTTCTTTTACCGTGATCCTCGCGTTCTCCTGTAAGAGGCGTAAAATGGCTAAATCCTTATCGTCTAAAGAGATAGATTGTTGAAGACTAGCCGAATCTACTGATGGAGTACTGTTTTTCATGTTATTTTAGCATAAATCATCACAAAAATATAATATAATAGCCGAATATCCTAAAAATATCAAATATTTTGTTATTTTATCCTATTTCATACCTTTGACCTCTAAACAAAATATATATGTCTAACCTAGAAAACATCGATTTTAGCCTACCTTATAAAGTAGCCGATATCACATTAGCAGATTGGGGTCGTAAAGAGATTCGTTTAGCCGAAGCAGAAATGCCAGGTTTAATGAGTATCCGTGCTGAATATGGACCAAGCCAACCTTTAAAAGGTGCTCGTATTGCGGGTTGCTTACACATGACTATTCAAACAGCTGTATTAATTGAAACTTTAACTGCTTTAGGCGCTGAAGTAAAATGGAGCTCTTGTAATATCTTCTCTACACAAGATCAAGCCGCTGCTGCTATTGCTGCAACAGGTGTGGGTGTATTTGCTTGGAAAGGTCAATCTATCGAAGAGGGTGACTGGTGTATTGAACAAACTTTATTCTTTGGTGGTGCAGACCGTCCTTTGAATATGATCTTAGATGATGGTGGCGATTTAACCAATATGGTTTTAGATAAATATCCTCAATTCGTTTCTGGTATTAAAGGTTTAAGTGAAGAAACAACTACAGGTGTTCACCGTTTATATGAGCGTATGGCGAAAGGTACTTTACCAATGCCTGCTATTAACGTAAACGATTCTGTTACGAAATCTAAATTCGATAATAAATATGGTTGTCAAGAATCATTGGTGGATGCCATTCGTCGTGCTACCGATGTTATGATGGCTGGTAAAGTAGCAGTAGTAGGTTCATACGGAGACGTAGGAAAAGGATCTGCCGCTTCTTTACGTGGTGCTGGTTGTCGTGTAATGGTAACTGAAATCGATCCTATCTGTGCTTTACAAGCTGCGATGGATGGTTATGAAGTTAGAAAAATGATTGACGCAGTAAAAGAAGCAGACATTATTGTTACTGCATCTGGTTGTCGTGATTTAATCAACGAAAAACATTTCAGAGTGATGAAGGATAAAGCTATTGTATGTAATATTGGTCACTTTGATATTGAAATTGATATGGCTTGGTTAAATAATAACTATGGTCATACAAAAGATACTATTAAACCACAGGTTGATTTATACAATATCGATGGTAAAGATGTTATCGTTTTAGCAGAAGGCCGTTTAGTAAACTTAGGTTGTGCTACTGGCCACCCAAGCTTTGTAATGAGTAACTCTTTCTCTAACCAAACATTAGCTCAAATAGAATTATGGAAAAACCATAAAAACTACGAGAACAAAGTGTATGTGTTACCTAAGCATTTAGATGAAAAAGTAGCGCGTTTACATTTAGCGAAAGTAGGTGCTGAATTAGATGAATTAACGACTGAGCAAGCAGCTTATTTAGGTATACCTGT
>SHWX01000078.1 GCA_009693615.1 Chitinophagaceae bacterium
AGCCATGGCCGAAATATGGCTAAAACAAGGCAATAAGCGCAAAGCCATCGACATCTATTCCAAATTAAGTTTTATTTTTCCTGAAAAATCCGTTTATTTTGCGTTAAGAATAGAACAAATAAAACAAAAGAAATGATTACACTGTACTTAATATTGATTATTGTGGCTTGTCTAGGCCTTGGATTTATGGTCTTAATTCAAAATCCAAAGGGTGGTGGTTTAAATGCGAATGTAGGCGGCCTAAGCAATAATTTTATGGGCGTTAAGCAAACAACCGATGTGCTTGAAAAAGGTACTTGGGTTTTCGCTGCAGTAATTGCTATATTAGCCATGACTTCTACCTTATTCTTAAAATCTGGTGGTACTGCTTCTGATAAAGGTTTATTAGACAAAGTAAACACTTCTATTACGGCCCCTGCAACAGCTCCAGTTCAACAAGCAGCCCCTGCTCCTTCACCTGCCACTATACCTGCAGCTACAAAAAAGTAATGCTAAATGGCAAAAGTTAATCACTAAATTAACCTAAGCCTTTCTATCCAAAATATTTTATCCCTCTCGCGCAAACGAGAGGGATTTTTATTGTATTTTGATTTTGTATTAAAAGGATGAAATATCTTTACCCTATGAAAAAATGGATCTTACTCGCTTTATTAGTGCTAGTAGTGTATAGCTCCTATACCCTTTTTATAAAGGTGACTCATTTTACTGCTGAAAAAGTAAGCTTTCAATATAATATGGGAGGGCTGGACGCCTTAGCAGATAGCTTAACTGATAAAAAAATAATTAGAGATAAAACCAGCTTTTTACTATTCGCTAAATTACTGAATGTAGAAGATAGAATCAAACCTGGAAAATTTTTAATTGAGAAAAATACAAGCTTACTGAACTTAATTAGAATTCTTAGAAACAACCAACAAGCAAGGGTTAAATTTATTTTAAACAAAGTAAGAACCAAGGGTGACCTCGCTCAATTAGTAGCAAGTAGTTTTTCTATAGATAGTACCCAGTGTATGCAGTATTTAAATAGCAACGATTCACTCGCCCCCTTTGATACAGATACCACGCAAGTGCTGAGCTTATTTATTCCCAATACCTACGAATTTTATTGGTCTACGCCCATGAATAAGCTATTGCAAAAAATGAAAACAGTAGAAAGTCTTTTTTGGAGTAAAAATAATAGACTAGCCAAAGCAGCTTCTATAGGACTTACCAAAAACGAAGTGTACACATTAGCTTCTATTGTAGAAGAAGAAACGAATTTCGATTCCGATAAAACAATTATTGCCAGTGTATACCAAAATAGATTAAAGCAAAAAATGCCCCTGCAAGCCTGCCCTACCATTAAATATGCCATGCAAGATTTTACACTTACTCGTATTTATGAAAAGTATTTAACCAATCCTTCTCCTTATAATACTTATAAGAAAGCAGGCCTTCCCCCCGGCCCCATTTGCACCCCGGCTCCTAAAACAATTGACTTAGTGCTGAATGCCCCTAGTACCAACTATTTTTATTTTGTGGCCAAGGCCGATTTTAGTGGCTACCATCATTTTAGTGCTACTTACGAAGAACATAATAAATTTGCAAAAGAATACCAGCTTAAACTAGATGAATACCAAGCTAAAAAAAATAAATAATAAATACTCAACAGTTCATCTCAACCCATTCATTTGAATCAATTTCTTAACATACTACTTAAAATTGTCAACCCCTTCTATTTGTTTTTAAAACAAAAAGCAAAAGCAATATATATTCCGGGCTTTCAAAATGTTAATTTGTATCAGGTTTTAAGTTTTGTCTATAAGCAATTAAATACATTAGGATTATACGACAGGGCCTCTGCTATTTCTTTTAACTTAATCATGGCCCTTCCAGCCGGATTCCTTTTTTTATTTTCTATCATTCCTTATTTCCCGAAGGCCTTTAAAATAAAAAAACAAATACTTTCTGTATTTAAAGATATTGCCCCTAATTCAAGCACTTATAAATTCATTATGGAAATAGTTAATGATTTATTGAGTCAGCATGTGGGTATCTTTTCATTTGGATTTTTATTGCTTTTGTTTTACGCCTCCAATGCCATGACTGGCATTATTAGAAGTTTTGATAAATCTATTATGCAAAACAAACCATTTTTCTTACACCAAAGAATGAGGGCCATTCGATTAACCATTATTTTAATACTCTTAGTATTTGCAAGTTTGCTTGTTTTAATAGGCCAAGATCAATTAACTAGATTACTTAGAGAAGTATTTGATATTAAACGTAAAACCATTGTACCCTACTGGAATTTGGTACGCTGGACAGTCATTATACTATTGCTATTTTTGGGCAATGCCTTTATTTATAAATACGCCCCCCTTATTAAAGAAAGATGGCCATTGAATTCTCCCGGCGCTTTACTCTCCACCTTATTAATGCTAGTCACTTCGCTCGGCTTTTCTTATTGGGTAAATAATTTTAGTAGTTACAGTAAAATTTATGGATCTATTGGAACGGTGCTAGTGGTAATGACTTTGATTTACTTAAATTCCTTAATCTTACTAATAGGCTTTGAACTCAATGTAAGTATTGAGGTATTAAAAAAAGAGCAAAATCAATTAGACTTACTCTAAATTACTTATTCGCCATATCGGGTATTTCTTCCGCCTTATAAGCACCTGCATCTAATTTAGCCTTGGTTTCACTAAAAGCCTTTAAGGTTAAATCAATTTCTTCTTGGTTATGTTCTGCTGTAGGAATTAGTCTGTAAATAATATGTCCTTTAGGAATAACAGGATATACAACAATAGAACAAAATATTTTATAATTTTCTCTTAAGTCCATCACCATTAAACTGGCTTCTTCTACGCCCCCTTTCATATACACGGGCGTTACCACAGAATCGGTTTTGCCAATATCAAAGCCTCTATCTTTTAAACCTTTTTGCAAGGCCAGGGCGTTTTTCCACAACTTATCTTTTAATTCTGTTTGTGTACGCAATAATTCTAAACGCTTTAAATTACCTACCACATAAGGCATAGGTAAGCTTTTGGCAAAAATTTGTGAACGAATATTGTATCTAATATAATCGATGATTGTTTTAGGCCCCGCCATAAAGGCTCCAATAGAGGCCATACTTTTTGCAAAAGTGGAAAAATATAAATCTATTCCATCTTGACAGCCTTGCTCTTCTCCTGCACCTGCACCCGTCTTGCCTAAAGTACCAAAACCATGTGCATCATCTACCAATAATCTAAAGGAGAATTTATTTTTCAAAGCCACTACTTCTTTTACCTTTCCTTGATCACCAGCCATTCCAAATACCCCTTCTGTAATCACTAAAATTCCACCTGACTGTTGTTTGTCAATTAAAGCTTGTGCTCTAATTAATTGCTTTTCGCAGTCTTCAATATCGTTATGCTTATATACAAAGCGGTGTCCGACCAACATTCTTAATCCATCTATAATACAAGCATGGCACTCTGCATCATAGACCACCACATCATGTCTTCCACAAATAGCATCAATGGCACTCATGATACCTTGATAACCATAGTTCATTAAAATGGCATCTTCTTTATGTTCAAAACTGGCTAATTCCGCTTCCAATTGCTCATGTAAATCGCTGTTTCCACTCATCATTCTTGCACCCATCGGAAGGGCCAAACCATACTTGGCACTTGCATCGGCATCGGCCTTACGAACGGCTGGGTGGTTGGCTAGGCCTAAATAGTTATTCAAACTCCAAACTATCATTTCTTGCCCTCTAAACTTCATTTTAGAACCAATTTCACCCTCTAATTTCGGGAAAGCAAAGTAGCCATGGGCTCTTTCACGGTGTTGACCAATAGGTCCATAATTCTTAATAAGTCTCTCAAATATATCCGCCATATTATCTTTTTTTATATGAACAAATTTAATAAATTTTTACCTTTTATCCTCTAATAAATAGCTGTAAATTGCAGACTACTATTTGTTAATGTTAACAAGTACATTTTATAAGAAAAAAAAAATTGCCATGAGATATATTTTATTCATTTGCTTAAGCCTATTTTCATTGACGAGCAATGCACAAAATCAAAAGAGTTCAATTTCCGTGAAACTCAATGCTAGCAAGCAATCTACAGCTCATAAGCCTAAATTAGTAGTAGGAATAGTAGTAGATCAAATGCGCTGGGATTATGTCAATAGATATAAACCCTTTTTTAAGTCTTCTTCGGGATTTATAAGGTTCATTAATGAAGGTGCTACTGTGGATAATACGATGATCCCCTATGTTCCCACAGTGACGGCCTCTGGTCATGCCTGTGTATATACGGGTTCTGTTCCAGCCCTGCATGGCATAGCCGGCAATGAGTGGTATGACAATGTCAAACAAAAAAAAATATACTGTGTGGAGGATGCCAATGTCCAAACCCTTGGCAGTAGCAATAATGCTGCTGGACAAATGAGCCCTGTGAATGTTTGGACAACCACCCTAGGTGATGAAATTAAATTAGCCAATAATTTTAAATCTAAAGTTTTTGGTATTTCATTAAAAGACAGAGGGGCCATTATACCCGCTGGTCATAGTGCCAATGGTGCTTTTTGGTATGATAGTAAAACAGGCAATTTTATTAGTTCCACTTATTATGGAAAAACGCTACCTACATGGGTTAGTAATTATAATAATTTACACCGCCCCGACAGCTTATATAATTTAGATTGGAATTTAAGTTTACCTGCATCTGTTTATGAAGCCAATTGTGATAAGGATGAAAATACTTATGAGTCAACTCCTTTTGGTAAAGAGGCTAAACATTTTCCGTATGCATTAAAAAGTTTTATAGCAAAGGACTATGGTAAAATTTCTACTACTCCTTATGGGAATAGTTTAGTTGAAGAATTAGCCAAGCAAGCCATTGCAAATGAAGCCATGGGCGCTGATGATATTACAGACTTACTTGCTATAAGTTTTTCTTCTCCCGATTATATTGGACATAGCTTTGGTCCTGATTCTTGGGAAACCATGGATGGCTATATTAAATTAGATGAAACATTAGCTGACTTCTTTAATTATTTAGACAAGCAAGTGGGCAAGGATAACTACACTGTTTTTTTAACAGCCGATCATGCAGTAGCTAATATACCCGCTTTTAATAAAAAACATCAAATTCCTGGCGGCTTAAGCAACGAAGGGGCACTGAAAAATGAAATTGGCACAATGTTAACTGCAAAAGGTTTCAGTGCTAACCTAATTAGTTTTATAGGAGAGGGTAATATTTATTTCAATCATCCCTTAATGGATAGTTTAAAAATAAATCAAGATAAATTAATTGATTTAGTAACTAGCTTCTTAGAAAAGAAAGCCGATGTTTTGCAAGTAGTAGAAAATCGACATGCTGCAACTGCTGCCTTACCTGCTTCTTTAAGAGAGAGAATAGTCAATGGATATACCCCTCAAAGAAGTGGTGACTTAGTTATTATTAATAAATCGGGTTATGTAGATGGCTTTGCAACAGGTACCAGCCATGGTACAATATATAGTTATGATGCGCATATCCCCTTATTGTTTTTTGGAAAGGGTATCAAAAAAACATCGGTTCATCGTGAAACCTATATGACCGATATTGCGCCTACTATATCTACACTCCTAGGTATTCAAATGCCAAGTGGTTCTATTGGAAACCCAATTTTAGAAGTGCTACAATAGTAAAACACAGGATAGACTAATAAGTACTTATTAAATATATTTAGAAATAATACAAATCCTCTCCTCGCTCTGCGCATTGCTCGAAAGCTCGTCTAGGATTAGTATTATTGTCTAAATTAAACATATAAAAAAACCCGGTAGTTATTAGCTATCGGGTTTTTCTTTTATGGAGTTACTTACTTTAGGCAAGCATTATTCTATATTTATCTAGCAAGCTTTTTTTGCAAATTAGCGTCTAGCGCATCTAAGAACTCTTCAGTATAAACATAGTGATCACCATGTTTTACTTTATTACCATGCACACATACGGCTAAATCCTTGGTCATAATACCAGACTCTACTGTCTCCACACAAACTTCTTCTAAAGCTTTAGAGAAATGAATTAATTCTTGGTTATTATCTAATTGACCACGGAATTCTAATCCTCTTGTCCATGCAAAAATAGAAGCAATAGGATTCGTAGAAGTTCTGTTTCCTTTTTGGTGTTCACGAAAATGTCTTGTTACTGTGCCATGTGCTGCTTCCGCTTCCATTACTTTGCCATCGGGTGTAATTAAAGTGGAAGTCATTAAACCTAATGAACCAAAACCTTGTGCTACTGTATCTGATTGTACATCACCATCATAATTCTTACAAGCCCAAACAAAATTACCATTCCACTTTAAAGCAGAAGCTACCATATCATCAATTAAACGGTGCTCATAAGTAATACCCGCTAGCTCATACTTCGCTTTAAATTCATTTTGATATACTTCTTCAAAAATATCTTTGAAACGACCATCGTATTTTTTCAAAATGGTATTCTTAGTAGATAAATACAAAGGCCATTTTTTAGCTAGGGCTTGGTTAAAACAAGCACGCGCAAAACCATAAATACTTTCATCGGTATTGTACATGGCCAAGGCAACGCCATCGCCTTTGAAATTAAATACTTCAAATTCCTGTTTCGTGCCATCTTCTCCTTCAAACTTAATAGTTAATTTACCCTTTCCTTTGGTAACAAAATCGGTTGCACGGTATTGGTCTCCAAATGCATGACGACCAATACAAATAGGTGCTGTCCAATTTGGCACTAAACGAGGTACATTATTACAAACAATGGGCTCTCTGAATACAGTACCATCTAATATATTACGAATAGTCCCGTTAGGGCTCTTCCACATTTGTTTTAATTTAAACTCTTCTACTCTTTGTTCATCTGGGGTAATAGTTGCACATTTAATGCCTACTCCATATTGTTTAATGGCATTGGCTGCATCAATGGTAACTTGATCGTTGGTCTCGTCGCGGTATTCCATACCTAAATCATAGTACTTAATATCAATCTCTAAATAAGGAAGTATTAATTTGTCTTTAATAAATTTCCAAATAATTCTGGTCATCTCATCACCATCCAATTCTACTACCGGATTGGCTACTTTAATTTTCTGTCCCATATTCTATAAAATTTTGTATGTAAATGTACAAAAACCAGCTTTATAAATAACTGATATAAGTAGATAAAATAGACTTAAATAGGCCTATTAAATATTAACAATAAGCACTGGAATCTTTACTTTATGTCTAACAGACTCAATGGTTTCCCCAAATATATAGTCCTTCCAACCTTGATGGCGATGCCCACCCATCACTAATAATTTGGCCTCATAGCTATTAACGATATTCACAATTTCCTTCACCCTATTTTCATAGCCTAAATAAGTAGTGACTTTATAACCTTTCAATGCTAATGCATTGGC
>SHWX01000079.1 GCA_009693615.1 Chitinophagaceae bacterium
GTTTATACTAACTCTGGAAAATCCTTAGTTACTCAATACCATGACAATTATAAAACAGTAACCAACAATAATAGGGAGTCTATTTTTGAAGTACAGTTCTCTATTAATGATGGAACTACAGGAGGAAATGGTAACAAAGGAGCTACCTTAAACTGGCCTTACACATCTACCTCACCTGGACGTGGATGTTGCGGTTTCTATCAGCCTTCACATAATTTAGTGAATGCTTTTAAAACCGATGCGGATGGTCTTCCTCTTATTGGTGCTGCTGTAGATGGAAGTGCAGATACCTATAATAAAGAAGATATTTCTAACGACCAAGGTTTAAAATTTTCTGAAGCATTTACATTGGACAACACAGTTTCTGTAGATACTCGTTTAGATTGGACGGTGGGTAGAAGAGGCGTAAACTTCCTTGACTGGGGTAAAATGCCTGGCAGTAGCTGGGTACGTGACCAATTATATGGCGGACCTTTTACTGGAAAAAAATGGATGTATTATGTAGGTGAAGAAAACTCTACAACACATGCAACCGATAGACGTTCAGTAAACAATAATTTTAGACTATTAAAATTTTCTAATGTTATTTTATGGTTGGCAGAATGCGAGGCTGAATTAGGTAGCTTAGATAAAGCACAAGAATATGTAAATATGATTAGAGAGAGAGCTCAAAAATCTACTAGTCAAGACGCAACTGTTAAAACTAAGGTTGGGCTATATCCTGCAGGCAGCTTTACATCCAAAGGAGCGGCATTTGCAAAAAATGCGGTTCATATGGAACAAAGATTGGAGTTTGCAATGGAAGGTCACCGATTCTTTGATCTTGTTCGTTGGGGTATTGCTGAAAAAGTATTAAACGATTATGTAAAAGCAGAATCAGTATCAGGTAAAGATAATACTGGCCGAGCAATTACTAAAAGAGCTTACTTAGTAGGTAAAACATTTTTACCTAAGCATAACCTATATCCTATTCCAGCTGATGAAATATTAAATTCTCAAAAAGATGGGAAATCTGTGCTTACACAAAATGCAGGATATTAATATGTATTTGGCATAATAAAATGCTACTTAAATAAAAAGCCCTCAAAGTATTCTTTGGGGGCTTTTTATTTAAGTAATTTAGGTACTTAATATAAAATTTATGAAAATTGTTTACTTGATTTGTTTTATGCTGCTTGCAAGTACCGAAATGGTCACTGCACAAACTACTAATGCTACCAGTACTACAGCGCCGCCGCCAGCACCTAGGGCGAGAAGAAATATGGATCAACCCGATCCTAATGCGCCTGCCTCTAAATATGATTACCGTGATGCATTCGCGCCCTTTTTCTATACAAAAAACGGGAATGAATACCGCGCAGCCTCTGGTGAGCCTGGACCTAAGTACTGGCAAAACCGCGCGGATTATAAGTTAGATGTGAAGTTGAACGAAGCAACCAATGAAATTGCGGGTACTGAAATTTTAACTTATACCAATAACAGTCCTTTAAAATTAAATTTTATATGGATGCAGTTGGATCAAAACCTATTTAAAAAAGATTCCAGAGGTTCGGCCATTGTTCCTTTAAATGGAAGTAGAAATGGAGGAGGCGGACAAGAATTTGACGCAGGCTATAAAATAAAGTCTGTTAAAATACTAAGTGGTGCTAAGAATGAAAAAGCAACGCCTGTTGAATATTTAATTGAAGACACGCGTATGCAAATATTTTTACCGAAGGAACTTGCTGCAAATGGAGGTAATATTAAAATACAAATTGAATACTCTTTTATTTCTCCTGAATATGGATCGGATAGAATGGGTATTTATAATGCAAAGAATGGTAAAGTATTTACAGTAGCACAATGGTTTCCAAGAGTGGCTGTATTTGATGATATCATTGGCTGGAACACGAATCCGTATACTGGTCCAGGTGAATTTTATTTAGAATATGGCGATTTAGATATTTCTATTACCACTGGTTCTAATATGATTGTGGTAAGTTCTGGAGAATTATTAAATGCTTCTGAAGTATATACTGCAGAACAATTAAAAAGATGGGCAGCTGCCGCAGTTTCTGACAAAACAGTTATTATTCGTTCAGCTCAAGAAGTAACTGATGCTAATTCAAGACCTAAAAATAAAGCTGAATTAAAATGGCATTTTAAAATTAAAAATGCAAGAGATGCTGCATGGGCAGCTTCTTCTTCTTTTATTATAGATGCAGCTAAGATAAATTTACCTTCTGGTAAAAAAGGCTTGGCTATTTCTGCTTATCCTTTAGAAAGCGATGGAGACAAGGCTTGGGGTAGGTCTACAGAGTATGTAAAAAGCACTATTGAGTATTATTCTAATAAATGGTATGAGTATCCTTATCCAGCAGCAACAGCCGTGGCGGGTACACCAGGAGGAATGGAGTATCCGGGCATTGTGTTTTGTGGCGCAAGAGCTAGACAAGGAGGATTATGGGGTGTGAATGATCATGAATTTGGTCATACATGGTTTCCAATGATAGTGGGTTCTAATGAAAGACTATATGGCTGGATGGATGAAGGCTTTAATACTTTTATTAATAGTTTATCTGCTGCTAATTTTAATAACGGAGAATATAAAAGCAAAGTCCCTCAAGATAAAAATAGAATAGGCGCCATGTATACGGCACCGGGCTTGGAGCCGATGTTAACTTATGTAGACAATTACAAAGAAAGAAATAATGGAACTTTGTCTTATAGCAAACCAGGCGAAGGCTTAACCTTATTAAGAGATGTTATTTTAGGAGAAGATCGTTTTGATCGTGCTTTAAGAGCTTATATAAATAGATGGGCTTTCAAACATCCTACACCCGATGATTTCTTTCATACTATAGAAAATGTAGCAGGCGAAAGTTTACAATGGTTTTGGAGAGGGTGGTTTGTAAATAACTGGCGCTTAGATGTAGCTGTGAGAAGCGTTAAGTATAATGATAGTACTAATTTTGCAAAAGGTGCAATTATTACTTTAGACAATCTTGAAAAAATGGCCATGCCAGTAATACTAGAAGTAAAAACTGTAAGTGGTAAAACAGATCGCATTAAACTTCCTGTAGAAATTTGGCAGCGTAATGTAGCTTGGAGTTTTAGTTATCCTTGTACAGAAGAAATTGAATCGGTAAGTTACGATCCAGATAAAGTTTTACCGGATTATAATGCTGCTAATAATGTATGGAAACGAAATAAGTAATACTGAAAATATAAAATCCCAATAATTTATTTTGTTGGGATTTTTTTTATTTAAATTGAAATAAAAGTGGCATTAAAAAAGCCACTAAGCCAGTCCATATAGCATATACAGGCAGGTAGCCTGCAATAGTTTGTTCTATTTCCTCAATGGAACCGTTTTTAAAACTAGTTAAAAATAATTTATAGGATACCAGTGCTAAATTTATAAATATTAATAGGTTGCCTCCTAATACGGCTATTCTATTAGCAGAAAAACCAAATTCATTAATGCGGTAAACAATTGCAGAAAGCGCTATACCGTTTACTATAATAGTTAATGCCGATAAGCCAAATAATATCATAAGGCTAAATTTATTTTTAGCAGCCTTTCCTGCTTCTGTAATACTAAAAAGAATTAAGGCCATCACACCCATTAATAATACATTAAATAATAAAAGTACGTTTCGGTCCTGATAGGGGTACTTTTTAGTGTACACTATGGCCGATAAATAAATAAATAAGTTAATAAATACTAAAGGCGTAAATATTTTGGCAATAATAGGAGAGACCTTATTTATTAATTGAGCATTAGTTTGAATTAAATGAGTGGCTACTATAGGAATGGCGGCTATACCCCAAATCATAATGTTTTGAAAATAAAAAATTTCAATATTTATACCTATTAAATCAAATAAGTTTACAGTGATAGCAGAGAATAAAATAGTAGCTAATAATAAAATACCTGAGATTACCAATAGGTCACCATTATAACGCAAGAAACTAATTCTACTTTGACTACTTTTTATATTCTCTCCCAAAAAAGAATATCCAAACATTGTCCATAAAAATATGGGTAAATGTATAAAGGCAAGCATAACAGAATTACTTTCTTTATTTGTTGGCAGTAGGTTAATATAAATAGCCGCTATTATAAAAGCCATTAGAGGAAACAAATATTGTTTGAATGCTAATTTTTGTTTCCAAATAAAATAGGCACTTAGTAAAGGAAATACAATAAATGAAATATTTCTGAATAAAAATTTTTCTTGATCTATGCCTGTGATATTGGGTATACTAACAATAAGTCCCGCTAATAAGGCAAATACTATAACTATTACCAGTTCAGTTTTCGAACCCCAAGATGGTTTCGCTGCCTCATAATTCAGTCTTTCATTCCAGAAGGCTAGTCTAGCATTGTCTTGATACCCAGGGTAGATTTGGTTAAATTCTTTTTTAAAACTTGATGCATCTTCCCTGTATAGCTTCTCAAGCTGCTTGGGGTTATCTAAATTATTGAGTATTTCGGTTTTCATTATAGTATTATTTAGGGAGCATCTTCATACTTTCAAACTGAAATTAATTCATTTAGTTTAATATTTACCTTAAGAACAGCGTTTTCTATATAGAAGGGCTATCTAGGGTAATAGGAGACCTAGAAATTCAAAAAATAGGTATATTTTTTTTATTTTAATACAAATTCATATCTTTAAGAAATTATAAAATAAACAAAAACTAAACCAATGAAAAAATTATTATCCATTATTTTTATGTCTACTATGCTTTTTGCATGTAATAATGAAGCTGCAAAAAAGGAGCAACTAGAAAATGACAACGTAAAATTTTATGACAATGTATGGGAAGTAGTTGTTAACAAAGGCAATATAAACTATTTAGATACAGCATATGCTGCTGATGTAGTTTTACATACCGTTCCTGAGATTAAAGGTAAGGATAGTGTAAAAGCATACTATGCGAACTATGTTACAGGTTTCAGCAATAGAGAATTCATTATTAAAGAAATATTTGGTAAAGGCAATAAAGTCGTAAAATACTGGCAGTTTAAAGGAACGCATACTGGTCCTTTCTTTGGTATACCAGCAACTGGTAAATCAGTGGATATAATTGGCTGTACTATTGCTACAGTTGTAGATGGTAAAATTACAGAAGAGCAAGACTTCTTCGATAACTATCCTTTCTTACAACAAATTGGTATTTTAAAATAATTGTATTTAGGTATAATACTTAAAGGCCACGATTCATTCGGGGCCTTTTTTATGACTTCTATTGAGTAAACAAATATTAATAGTGTATAAAATGAATAATATATGTAGTGAGTGTTAGTTAAAATAAGCATATTTTTAAAGGGGAAAAATAAGTGATTTAATTTTCTTACTATTAATTTTACTAATTAGTTAGAAACAATATAACTTAAATGAATATGATTAAAAGTATAGCCATAGATATGGACAATGTCATAGCCGATATTGAGAATCATTTAGTGAATTTGTATGAGAAGCAGTATAATGTAAAGGTAGATAGGCCCGGCCTTTTAGGTGTTTCAGAAGACGAGGCCTTTCCCGATAAAACAGCTGCTAGACGCTTTATTCATACCCCTGGTTTTTTTAGAACAGTACCCTTAATGCCGGGTGCTTTGGAGGCTATTCAAATTTTAAGAAAAAAATATGAAATATATATAGTGTCTGCGGCCACTGAATTTCCATTATCACTTGCTGAAAAACACGCATGGCTTGCCGAGTACTTTCCTTTTATTAGTTGGAAGAATATGATTTTTTGTGGAAGCAAGGCGGTGATTAAAACCGATTATATGATTGACGATCATTGTAAGAATCTAGATTTTTGCTTAGGCAAGCCTATTTTATTTCACGCTTCACATAATGTGAATATTAAACACCATTTTAGAGTTAATAATTGGCAAGAAGTTTTAGCTTACTTTGAAAAAGAAGAACAAGGAGCATAATATATTATATTACACAACACTAATGAATCGTAAATAGTTTTATATGAAAAAATGGATGCTTTATCTAAGTTTTACCTTATTAATTATTTTTGAATGCCTTAGAGTGTATTTGATTATGCCAATGCCAGGTAGTCAAACATTTGATTCTATTAACTTAGCTTATTTTTTGGGTTCTAATAAAAATATTATTCGTATCATTTTATATTTAATTATTCTATTGCCCTTTATAAAAATTATAAAAGGAAATTCAAATTGGGAAAAAATTGGGTTAGGACTATTAACTACTTTATATATAGCCATCTTTTATGTTTTTACATTTATCATGGAAGCAGATAAAATGTTTTTACAACCCACTCATACTTATTTTTATAAAATTGCAGAAAATAAAATACCTATTGACAAGTTAGTCATAGGTGTTGCTGAAAATGGACTGCAGAAGGCTTATCCTATTCAATTTATTGGCTATCATCATCAAGTGAGAGACAGTATTGGTCAAACGCCTATTATGGTTACCTATTGCACTGTATGTAGGACAGGCAGAGTGTATAGCCCCATCGTGAATGGTAAATTGGAAGATTTTAGATTAGTAGGCATGGATCATTTCAATGCTATGTTTGAAGATGCCACTACTAAAAGTTGGTGGAGACAATCAAACGGAGAGTGTATTGCTGGCCCTTTAAAAGGCTATAAATTAAAAGAAATAAATTCGGAGCAATTAAGTTTGCAAGCTTGGTTTAGAAAGCACCCCAATGCAGAAGTGCTACAACCCGATGAAAAATTTGCAGCCACATTTGCTAAAATGGATACTTATGATAAAGGAAAATCGAAAAGTGATTTAACAAAAAGAGATACCGCTTCTTGGCAATTTAAATCTTGGGTCTTAGGTATTAGTAGTGCAGATGATTCAAAAACCTATGATTGGAATTTTTTAGAAAAAAATAAAATCATTCAAGATTCACTACCATCTTTGCCCATACTTATACTTTTAGAAAATGATAGCGCTTCTTTTCATGCTTACAACCGTACTATAAATAATATAAGTTTATCGTTTCGTAAAATAAATGATTCCATTGTTGATACCTATACTCAATCGCTTTGGAATGTGGACGGCCTATGCATTGATGGCAAATTGAAAGGTTTGTCTTTAAGCCCTATTGCAAGCTATCAAGAGTATCTGCATTCTTGGGAGTACTTTCATCCTAAGAGTATTCGCTATTCACCAAGTAAATAGGCCATTTCATAACTAAGCTGCTTGATTAGTCGTACCTTCATTACATTATTAAAATAGTGTATTTTGAAGTTTATCGATTTAGGATTGGATCAGCGTATTTTGGATGGCATTGACGCGATGGGCTATGAGACGGCCACCCCTGTTCAGCAACAAGTAATGGTTCCCATTTTAGAAGGCAAGGACATTATC
>SHWX01000080.1 GCA_009693615.1 Chitinophagaceae bacterium
AGCAGCACCCGATTTAGATTTCACAAAGCAAGATATCATTCATCCAAAAGAAAGTCCTATTAAATCAACAGGACATTTACAAATTTTGTATGGCAATTTAGCTACGGGTGGAAGTGTTGCAAAAATTTCTGGAAAGGAAGGCGATGTATTTGAAGGGCCAGCGCGTGTATTTGATGGAGAACAATCTTTAATAGAGGGAATTAATTCAGGAAAAATAAAAAAGGGTGATGTTGTAGTTATAAAAAATGTAGGACCAGTAGGCGCCCCTGGTATGCCTGAAATGTTAAAACCCACTTCAGCCATTATTGGCGCGGGTTTGGGTAAGTCGGTAGCCTTAATTACCGATGGACGTTTTAGTGGTGGTACCCATGGTTTTGTGGTTGGGCATATTACACCGGAGTCTTATAAAGGAGGACTCATTGGACTAGTTGAAGACAATGATATCATTGAATTAAATGTACCTACAAAAAAAATGACTTTGAAAGTAGATGAAGCCACTATTGCCAAAAGAAGAGCTGCTTATGTGCAGCCTGCTTTAAAAGCAACCAATGGTGTTTTATGGAAATATGCACAATTAGTAAAAGACGCAAGTGAAGGTTGTGTGACCGATCAGATTTAAGTAAAATAAATTTTTGATACTATGGCAATAAAAAAATTAACAGGAGCGCAAGCAGTTTTAGAAGCTTGTATCGCAGAGGGAGCCGAAACAATATTCGGTTATCCAGGTGGTGCTATTATGCCTATCTATGATGCACTCTACGATTACAACGATAAACTAAAACATATTTTAGTAAGACACGAACAAGGTGGAATACATGCTGGACAAGGCTATGCGCGTACTTCAGGAAAAGTGGGTGTGGTATTTGCAACCAGCGGACCAGGTGCAACCAACTTAGTTACAGGCTTGGCCGATGCCATGATTGATAGCACACCCCTTGTTTGTATTACAGGACAAGTATTCGCACATTTATTAGGAACGGACGCCTTTCAAGAAACCGATATTATTAATATTACCATGCCGGTTACTAAATGGAATTATCAAGTGACCGATGCAACAGAAATTCCAGGCATATTAGCCAAGGCATTTTATTTAGCAAGAAGTGGAAGACCCGGTCCGGTAATAATTGATATTACTAAGAACGCACAAATACAATCTTTCGATTATGAAGGATACACGCCTTGTAATCATATAAGAAGTTATAGACCAAAGCCAGTCATTCGTAAAAACTTTATAGACGAAGCAGTGGCATTAATTAATAATGCTAAAAAACCTTTAGTCATTTTTGGACAAGGGGTTATTTTAGGGAAGGCAGAAAAAGAGTTTAAAAAGTTTATAGAAAAGTCGGGTATGCCAGCAGCCTGGACCATCTTGGGTTTGAGCGCTCTAGCTACCGACCATCCACAGAATGTAGGCATGTTAGGTATGCATGGAAATTATGGCCCGAATGTATTAACCAATGAGTGTGATGTACTTATTGCAGTAGGTATGCGATTCGATGACCGTGTTACTGGAAGATTAGATAAATACGCAAAGCAAGCGAAAGTCATTCATTTAGATATTGACCCATCTGAGATAGATAAAAATGTAAAAGCCCATGTAGGTGTTTGGGGCGATTGTAAAGAAACACTTCCATTACTTACTTTAGGTATTCAAGAAAAAGATAGATCAGAATGGTTAAAAGTTTTTGCAGACTATACGCAACAAGAATATGATCAATGTATAAAAGAGGAATTGAATCCTAGTACGGAAGAGATGACCATGGGTGAAGTCATAAGAATCGTGAATGAAACAACGAAAGGAAATGCAGTGGTAGTAACGGATGTAGGTCAACATCAAATGGTGGCTTGCAGATACGCTAAGTTTAATGAAACAAGATCCAACGTAACATCGGGAGGACTAGGCACCATGGGTTTTGCATTACCTGCAGCCATTGGAGCAAAGTTTGGTGCCTTAGATAGAACAGTAATCGCAGTCATTGGAGATGGCGGTATACAAATGACCATTCAAGAATTAGGTACTATTATGCAAACAGGGGTGGATGTTAAAATAATGATTTTAAATAATCAGTTCTTAGGTATGGTGCGTCAGTGGCAGCAACTATTTAACGACAAGCGTTATTCTTTTGTAGATATTCAAAGCCCCGACTATGTAATGGTAGCCAAGGCTTATGGTATTGAGGGCGCGAAAGTAGAGCACAGAAAGGACTTAGTGAAAGCCATTGAAACGATGCTAGCACATAAGGGTTCTTATTTGTTAGAAGTAATGGTGGGCAAAGAAAATAATGTATTTCCGATGGTACCACAGGGTTGTAGCGTTTCAGAAATAAGATTAAAGTAAATAAAGAATTGATAAATTAAAGACCTCATAATATGGAAACAAATACTGAAAAACAAGAGTACACAATTACAGTGTATACCGAAAACCAAGTAGGGTTATTAAATCGAATTGCTATTATTTTTTCTAGAAGAAAAATTAATATCGGAAGTTTAAATACATCTCCTTCTGAAATTGACGGCATACACCGTTTTACCATTGTCGTAATGGAGTCTCGTGATGTGGTAATGAAAATAGTTAGACAAATTGAAAAGCAAGTAGAAGTATTAAAAGCTTATTTTAATACCAATGATGAAATTGTTTGGCAGGAGCTAGCACTATATAAAGTATTGTCGGAAGAAATTACTGAGAAAGTAAAAGTAGAAAGATTATTAAGAGAATACGGAGCACGTGCCGTAGCCATTAGAAAAGACTTTATTGTATTTGAAACAACAGGCCATAGAGAAGAGACCAATAAACTCATGAAAGCCTTGGAGCCTTATGGTTTAGTGGAATTTGTGCGTAGTGCAAGAGTGGCTATTATAAAGGAAAGTAGCGGCTTTCATGAAAAATTAAAAGACTTTGAAAAAAGAGAGCCAAGCGAGGAAGTGATAGAAAATGAATACTTAGGGAAAAGAGAAGCGGTATTTACAATGTAAATACTTTCATAAAAAAGACAAAACAGCAATAATAAATATACATATTAAAAACATAAATTAATTAAATAAAAAATCTAAACAATTATTAAAATGGCAAAGTTAAATTTCGGAGGTACAGAAGAAAATGTTGTAACGCGTGAAGAATTCCCGTTAGCAAAAGCACAGGAAGTATTAAAAAATGAAACCATTGCGGTTATTGGTTATGGCGTGCAAGGTCCAGGTCAAGCATTGAACCAAAAAGAAAATGGCATTAATGTAATTATAGGACAAAGAAAAAATTCAAAAAGTTGGGATAAAGCCATTGCTGATGGTTTTGTACCAGGCAGCACATTATTTGAAATAGAAGAAGCCTTAGAAAAAGGAACTATTATTTGTTATTTATTAAGTGATGCTGCACAAATTGCGATGTGGCCAACCGTTAAAAAACATTTAACTCCAGGCAAGGCCTTGTATTTCTCTCATGGTTTTGGTATTACATTCAATGAGCAAACAGGTATTGTACCTCCAGCCGATGTGGATGTATTCTTAGTAGCCCCTAAAGGTTCTGGAACTTCTTTAAGAAGAATGTTCTTACAAGGACGTGGCTTAAATAGTAGTTATGCCATCTTCCAAGACGCTACAGGAAAGGCTTGGGACAGAGTCATTTCTTTAGGAATTGCCATTGGATCGGGCTATTTATTTGAGACTAACTTTAAAAAAGAGGTTTTTTCCGATTTAACTGGAGAAAGAGGCACATTAATGGGCGCAATTCAAGGTATCTTTGCAGCCCAATATGAAGTATTGCGTAAAAACGGACATAGCCCTTCTGAGTCATTCAATGAAACAGTGGAAGAATTAACACAATCATTAATGCCACTCGTTGCAGAAAACGGAATGGATTGGATGTATGCGAACTGTTCAACAACTGCTCAAAGAGGTGCTTTGGATTGGTGGAAAAAATTCCGTGATGCAACTATGCCAGTTTTTACAGACTTATACAATAGTGTTGCAACAGGAAAAGAATCGGCTCGTTCTATTGACTTGAATAGTAAAGCCGATTACCGTGAGAAATTAGAAGTGGAATTAGCTGAATTACACAATAGTGAAATGTGGCAAGCGGGAAAAACTGTAAGAAGTTTAAGACCAGAGAATCAACCAGGTAAATAATTCAAAAGAATTATTTAGTTAGGATAAAATAGAAAAGTGATAAAGCATGAGTGAAGCAAAGAAAATAAATAGACCTACACTTAATATCGAGGCTGCAGTCAAAAGATTGAAGTCGGTGGTAACACATACCCCGCTTCAGTTCAATGCAAATTTGTCTCGTAAGTATGGGTGCAATGTTTATTTTAAAAGAGAAGACTTACAAATTGTACGATCTTATAAATTAAGAGGCGCTTATAATATGATGAGTCAGCTCTCTAAAGAAGTTTTGGAAAAAGGGGTAGTCTGCGCTAGTGCAGGTAACCACGCACAAGGCTTTTCGTATAGTTGTAAAAAACTAGGCGTATGCGGTGTTGTATTCATGCCTATTCCTTCCCCACAACAAAAAGTAAACCAAACAAAAATGTTTGGTGAAGATTTTGTGGAAGTAATTTTAGTAGGTGATACTTTTGACGATACAGCAGTGGCCGCAAAGGCTTATACTTTAGAACACGGAATGACATTCATTCCTCCCTTTGATCATGTTTCCATTATTGAAGGTCAGGCCACAGTGGGTGTAGAAATTTTAGATGACATTAAAACATTTACCAAGGACCCTATTGATTATTTATTTGTACCCGTAGGCGGTGGTGGATTAAGCGCCGGCGTAGGAACTTATTTTAAAGATCATTCACCAACAACTAAAATTATTGGTTTAGAACCAGAAGGTGCTCCGTCTATGTTCTGGGCATTAAAATCGGGAGAGCCTGTTGAATTAGAAAATATTGACAAGTTTGTAGATGGAGCTTCTGTAAAAAGAGTGGGTGATGTCACTTTCTCTTTTTGTAAAGATGCTTTAGATGATATGCATTTAGTACCGGAAGGAAAAATTTGTACGACTATTTTACAAATGTATAATGAAGAAGCCATTGTGGTGGAACCTGCAGGAGCCATGTCGGTAGCGGCTTTGGACCATTACGCAGATCAAATCAAAGGCAAGACCATTGTTTGTATTGTAAGTGGCGGTAATAATGATATTGCACGCATGCAAGAAATTAAAGAACGCTCTTTAACCTTTGAAGGTTTGAAGCATTATTTTTTAATACGCTTTGCCCAAAGACCAGGCTCTTTAAAAGAGTTTGTCAATAAAGTGTTAGGACCTTATGATGATATCACTAGGTTTGAATATATACAAAAACACAATAAGGAAGCGGGTCCAGCCCTAGTGGGATTAGAATTAAGAACCAAGGCCGATCATACTACCCTTATTGAGAATATGAAGAAGTATCATATTAATTATGATGAAATAAATAAAGACAATAATATTTACGGTTATTTAATATAGAAAAATAAAAGGGTTATGCAGGTTTTAAAGTTTGGAGGAAGTTCGGTGGGTAGTGCAGAGGCAATCAATCAAATGGTGGCTATTGTTAGCGCGCGTATGCAAAAAGAAAAAACCATTGTAGTGGTTTCTGCGATGAGTGGTGTGACGGATCAATTAATCATGTTAGCGCAAACAGCTGCACAAGGTAATGAGGCTTATAAAACTATTATTCAAAATATAGAGCAAAAGCATTTAGATGCAGTTCGTGCATTACTTCCTATTCAACAACAAAGTGGTACTTTAAGTTTGGTGAAGCAACTCATCAATGAATTAGAAACGAATTGCGAAGGTTTGTTTATGCTGAAGGAATTATCTATGCGCATGCAGGATAAAATCATTAGCTATGGAGAACTTTTATCAAGTAAAATAATTTCAGCCAGTTTTGAGTCGAAGGGAATAAAACAACAGTGGATTGATTCTAGAGATTTAATCAAAACCAATTCTAGTTATTTTAATGCAGTGGTGGACAAGTCTTTAACCTATAGTACTATTGCAAAATATTTAGCAGCTAAAGAAAATGTATTTGATTTATATATAGCAGCAGGCTTTCTAGCCTCAGATGCGGAAGGTAATACCACCACGCTTGGCAGAGGTGGTTCCGATTATACAGGGGCTATTTATGCAGCAGCTTCAGAAGCTACTGCACTTGAAATATGGACCGATGTAAGCGGCATGATGACAGCCGATCCGCGTATGGTACAAAACGCCAAAGAAATTCCAGAAATTTCTTATCAAGAAGCCATGGAGTTATCTCATTTTGGTGCGAAAGTTATTTATCCTCCTACCATTCAACCGGTCATGCATAAAAACATACCCGTATGGATAAAAAATACTTTTGATCCTAATCATGCAGGTACTATCATTAAAAATGAATCACCTGCCGATAAAAATTTTATCAGAGGCATTTCTAGTATAAATGATATTTGTTTATTAAGCTTAGAGGGAACTGGTATGGTGGGTATTCCAGGTTTTTCTAAAAGACTATTCGACGCACTTGCTAAAAAGCAAATCAATATTATATTAATTACACAAAGCTCTTCTGAGCATTCTATTTGTGTAGGGGTGAATATGCAAGATGCACATATAGCTAAAATAGCTGTAGATGCTGAGCTTGAGCAAGAAATAAATATACAGAAAGTAGAACCTTTAATTATTGAAAAAGACGTTTCTATTTTAGCCTTAGTGGGAGAACAAATGAAAAGCCATCCTGGGGTAAGTGGAAAAATGTTTGGCGTACTGGGTAGAAATGGTATTAATGTAAGAGCCATTGCACAAGGTTCATCAGAGAAAAATATTTCAGCAGTGATTGCTACTGGAGATATACGCAAAGCCATTAACGTACTGCATGAAGAATTTTTTGAAACCTCTTATAAACAGGTGAATATATATATAGCAGGTACAGGAAATGTAGGAGGTAAATTAATTGAACAAATAAAAAAGCAGGTACCTTATTTACAAGCAACACTTCGTTTACAAATAAATATTGTAGGTATTGCGAATAGTAAAAAGCAATTAATCAATGTAGAAGGTATTGACTTAACTAATTGGCGTGAGCAATTAGCTGCAGCCCCTGCAGGAGATATTACTAACTATGTAAACACAATTCTTGAAAATAATTTACGCAACAGTGTATTTGTAGATGTAACAGCGCATCAAACCGTATCCGATGTGTATATGCAATTATTAGGCAAGGCAGTATCGGTGGTGGCATGTAATAAAATTGCCTGCTCTTCGCCTTACGAGCATTATGCTAAGTTAAAATCATTAGCTAGAGAATTCAATGCTGCTTTCTTATTTGAAACCAATGTGGGAGCGAGTTTGCCTATTATTGGAACCTTAAACGATTTAATAAGAAGTGG
>SHWX01000081.1 GCA_009693615.1 Chitinophagaceae bacterium
TATTGTTGTGTTCATGGATTACTAGCCGTTAAAGAATCAGGATACGAAGCCATCATGGTGAACTGTAACCCAGAAACAGTTTCTACCGATTTTGATATGGCAGATAAATTATATTTCGAACCCGTTTTCTGGGAACATCTTTGGGAAATAATTGAATTAGAAAAACCTGAAGGTGTTATTGTACAATTAGGAGGTCAGACCGCCTTAAAATTAGCAAAGCGATTAAGCGAAAGAGGTATTAAAATAATTGGTACTTCTTTTGATAGCTTAGACATTGCAGAAGACAGAGGTCGCTTCAGCGATTTACTAAAAGAATTAAGTATTCCTTATCCCGATTACGGAACAGCCCATACAGCAGAAGATGCCATTGAAGTAGCCAATAAAGTAGGTTACCCCGTACTAGTAAGACCTAGTTATGTCATTGGTGGACAAAGAATGCGTATTGTAATTAATGATGCAGAAGTAGAAACTGCAGTAGTGAGCATCTTAAAACATATTCCTAATAATAAAATTTTAATTGATCATTTCTTAGATCGTTGTCAAGAAGCAGAAGTAGATGCCATTTTTGATGGTGAAACTTTTCATGTCATGGGTGTGATGGAACATATTGAACCAGCAGGAATTCATAGTGGAGATAGCAATGCGGTCTTACCAGCATTTAATCTAACACCACTCATTGTGGCTACCATGGAATTTTATAGTGAAAAAATTGCACGCGCTTTAAATATCAAGGGACTTATCAATATTCAATTTGCTATAAAGGACGATAAAGTATATGTGATTGAAGCGAATCCAAGAGCTTCAAGAACCACTCCTTTTATTGCTAAGGCCTACCAAATACCTTATTTAAATATTGCTACCAAGGTAATGTTAGGTGCGAATAAATTAACAGAATTTACGATGGAGAAAAAACTAGACGGATTCGCCATCAAAGAGCCTGTATTTAGTTTTGATAAATTCCCTGGCGTGAATAAAGAATTAGGCCCAGAGATGAAAAGTACCGGCGAAGCCATTAGATTTATCAAAGACTTACGCGATCCATACTTTAGAAATTTATACAAAGAGCGTTCAATGAACCTTAGCCGATAAGTTCTACTTAAAATACTAAAAAAAGCCCTCCGATTTTTCGGGGGGCTTTTTAATTTCTTCTGAAGTGAATTTTAGAAGTAAAACTTATAGAAAAAATACCTAATCATCTTCTCACTGCTCGCAAGCTCGAAAGTTCGGCAATGATTAGTATTATTTTCTATATGTTTTAATTTCTACTCGAATAATTATTTAAGATTTATCTGGTATAAATTCTGTCGATTGTTTACTGCCACTAGTACTAATAATTACATAAATAGCTAGAATTGTAAAAATTATTAGGAATCCGTACAAAAACATTTTCTTAAAATTAAGTTTTAGATTCCATTGATAATAGTGGTTCATTAATTTCAATATATAGAAAGAAATTGAAAATGAACTAACATAGTAAATTATTAAAATAATTATTTCTTGCATTCCCAATGTCATAAAATTTATTTTAAGGTGTGGTAATATCTGTTATATTAATAAGTCAAAGCTAAATCAATTAATAAGATTGGAATACGAGTACTTATACTTTTCTTGACTTAGAAAATTATCTAACTAAAAAAGCCCTTAAATTTTTATTAAGGGCTTTTTTATACTGCTGCAATATTAGTTGTAAATAAAACATGTAGAAAATAATACTAAGTATCGACGAACTTGCGAGTAATAAGTAGTAAAGTTTTTTAAGGGTTTGAAAGAAATATAATTTTGAGTGAGCCTTTTTTGGCGAATCGAAAAATTAATATTTTTTCATCCCCTTAAAATTAAATACTACGGATTCACACCATACTGGTCTATTAAGTAAACGATCGCCGCCATATTCACAGCACCTAAAAGTAATTCACGCTTATTTACATTTTCAAATACATCTGTTTTAGCATGGTGTAAATCAAAATATCTTTGACTATCTGGAATAAGTCCAGATAATACAATATCCTTTACCACTGATTTTAAGGGGCCAATATCTGCACCACCTCCTCCAGCAGTTATTTCAGTTCCATAAGGTTTTAATAAACTTGTCCAAGTTTGAAATTTCTTGAATTGTGCTGGACTGCAACTAATACCAATGGATCTTGGTGTGAATCCGCCCGCATCACTTTCTAAAGCGAAAATATGTTTTTCATTATTCAACTTCGCAAGCTCTGCATATTTAGCACCTCCTTTTCCTCCATTCTCTTCGTTAGCAAATAATACAAAACGAATAGTACGTTTAGGTACATAATTACTTGCTTTCATCGCACGCAATATTTCCATTGTTTGAACAATACCTGCGCCATCATCATGGGCTCCTTCATTTACATCCCAACTATCTAAGTGACCGCCAATAGTAATTATCTCCTCTGGAAATTGTGAACCTTTTAATTCAGCGACTACATTATTCTCATCTGCATCTGGCAAGAAGAAACCATAGGTTTGTATTTGTACGCGCATCTTCGAAGTTTTAGCAGCTTCCCAAAGTGCTTTTGCATCATTAGGTCCTAAAGCCACTGCAGGAATTTTTGGCAATGACTCATCGTAACGCATGCCCCCTGTATGAGGTTCATTATCGGGAGCCGTACTTAATGAATGAATCATCACACCCACTGCACCATACTTAGCAGCGCGACTTGCACCAGCACCGCGATACATTCCTGATTCTCCATAAGCCGTAAAAGTTTGAATTCTTGTAGGATTAAAAACACTATGGTAGTAAACAATCTTTCCTTTCACTTCGTCTTTTCTTTTTTCTAGCTCATCAAAATTGGCCACTGCTAATAGTTCAGCTTCTACTAGTCCATTACTGCCTAAAGAATTCCCTAAAGCTAAAGCAGCTAAGGGTTCGTTTTGCGCTTTACCATTAACACTTACAATGGCTGCAAAATCCTTGCCGCCTCTTTGCCAACTAGGAGTTTTACAAGGCTGCATAAAAACCTGATCTGGTTGCATGGCCTCTAAATTTCTTTTACCCCAAATAGCAGCATTTTGTTGCTGAGGGGAGCCTGCTAAACGACCGCCAATATTTTTGGTAAGCTCTCTAAGTAGGTCATAGGCCTTGCCGTTAGTCATAATTTCATCGGCTAATTTTTTAATACTAATACTGTCTTGATTGGTTTGTGCTGAAGCCAGTATGGGCAAGCATAATAGTAAGGTAACAAGGGTACGCATGGTGGTAAATTTTTTGTTCATATAATTCTTAAATATAATTAAACTTTATTGAATAATAAGTTGTTATTTGCATAATCAATAGTACTAAAATGAAGATTGGAATTGTTTGCTATCCTACCTTTGGAGGAAGCGGTGTTTTGGCAACCGAATTGGGTAAAGCCTTGGCTGAAAAAGGCCATGAAATTCATTTTATTACCTACCAACAACCCGTAAGATTAAATGGTTTTCATGCCAATATATTTTACCATGAAGTAAGGGTACCTACTTATCCTTTATTTGACTACCCTCCTTATGAATTAGCTTTAGCAAGTACCATGGTGGATGTGATATTAAACCACGATTTAGATTTAATACATGCACATTATGCCATTCCACATGCTTCAGCTGCTTATACTGCTAAGCAAATTGTAAAACAAAAAACGGGCAGGTCGGTTCCTGTCATTACCACTTTACACGGAACAGATATTACTTTAGTGGGTCGAGATAAAACTTACGAGCCTGTAGTTACTTTTTCTATTAATGAAAGCGATAGTATCACGGCTGTATCTGAAAATTTAAAAGAAGAAACCTATAAACATTTTGATATTGTAAAAGAAATTGAGGTCATTCACAATTTTGTAGATGTACATAGGTATAATAAAAAACCGGTGACTGCTTTTAGACAAGTAATTGCCCCTAATAATGAAAGAATAATTATTCACGCTTCTAACTTTAGAAAAATTAAGCGTATCGATAATGTGATGGAGATATTTAAAAATATTCATGCTGCACTACCTTCGAAATTATTAATGGTGGGAGATGGTCCTGAGCGTCCACTAGCAGAAGACCTTACCAGACAATACGGACTAGAAGCCGACGTTCGTTTTTTAGGTAAGCAAGAACAAATGGAAGAAATTTTAGCAGTGAGTGATGTATTCCTACTACCTTCTGAATATGAGAGTTTTGGGTTAGCAGCGCTGGAAGCAATGGCTGCAAGTACCGTGGTCATTAGCTCTGATGCAGGTGGGTTAAATGAAATTAATATTAACGGGGTCACTGGTTACACTTCCCCTGTGGGCGATGTAGAGGGTATGAGTAAAAATGCCATTGACTTATTGAAAGACGAAACAAAACTAAAAGCCTTTAAGCAGAATGCTTTGAAAGAAGCAAAGCTTTTTGATATTCATCATATCATTCCTAAGTACGAGGCTTTATATAGAAAATATTGCAGAACGGGAGACTGTTAATACTAAGCAAACAATTTATTTTAATTTACTTAAAACAATAACTGTACAATAACTATATAATTATTGTATAGCTTGATCTATACTTAATTTAATTTTTTCAATAGCGCTAGAAAGTTCCAAGCTAGTAATACATAATGGAGGTGCAATTCTAATTTTATCTTCTGCAAACAAAAACCAATCGGTAATAATTCCATTTTCTACACAGGTAGCTGCTATTTTTTTTGTTAGCGCATCTGATTCAAACTGAAGCGACATCCACAAACCTTTATGCGTTCTATTTATAATGGCAGGATGATTCATTTCATTTAATAAAATATTTTCTTTGGCCTCAACCTCCTTTATCCAACCCGATGCTAGTAAAACTTTTAAGGCTGCATGTCCAGCTGCACATGAAACGGGGTTACCACCAAATGTTGTGATATGTCCAAGTACAGGGCTTTCAGTAAGAAGACCCATCATTCTAGGATGACTAATAAAAGCACCTAATGGAAGCCCACCACCCAAGGCCTTCCCTACTAATAATATATCAGGTACCACACCCAATTGTTCAAAGGCAAACATAGAGCCTGTTCTGCCAAAACCCGATTGTATTTCATCAAAAATAAATAGCACACAATGTTGTTTGCATTTTTGGGCAATAGCTGCTAACCAGTCTTTAGTTGCTGGAGTAATGCCCGACTCTGCTTGCACAGGCTCAACTATCACGCAAGCTACTGTGGAATCGATATGTACAAGGTCTTCCATATTATTATACCTTAATTGTAGCGTGTCTGGTAGTAGGGGTCGAAATGCATTTTTAAAATATTCATCGCCCATTACACTTAATGCACCTTGTGTACTTCCATGATAACCACCTATAAAAGAAATAATTTTTGTTCTCTTCGTTACACGCTTTGCTAATTTCATAGCACCTTCTGTTGCCTCAGCGCCACTACTGGTGAAATAAACCGATTGTAAATTTTCTGGAAGTAAACTTGTTAATGCTTTGGCATATTGCAATTGTGGTGCTTGTATAAATTCTCCATACACAATTACATGCATATATTTTTCAACCTGCTGCTGAATAGCCTTAATCACATCAGGATGACTATGGCCAATATTGCAAACACTAAATCCTGCAATCATATCTACAAAAGTTTTTCCATTAACATCCTTTATATGAATGCCTTCGGCAGAGGCCACTTCAATACCAATAGGTTTATCGGAGGTTTGCGCTAAATATTGAAAAAAGAGTTGTCTATTATTCATACTGGACATAATAACTATTAAATTGCAGTACAAAAGTCGCATTTTTATGGCAACCATACTAAGTCTTCAAGGGAAAGATCCACAATTTGGTGAAAATTGTTTTATAGCACCCAATGCCACCATCGCAGGTGATGTAACTATGGGCAGTGATTGCTCCATTTGGTTCAATGCCGTTCTTAGAGGCGACGTGCATTATATTAAAATGGGCAATAAGGTAAATGTGCAGGACGGCGCTGTTATTCATTGTACCTATTTAAAACACCCCACTAATATTGGTAATAATGTTTCTATTGGGCATAATGCGCTTGTGCATGGTTGTACTATTCATGATAATGTATTAATAGGTATGGGTAGTATTGTGATGGATGGATGCGTGGTACATTCTAATTCCATTATTGCTGCAGGTGCAGTGGTATTAGAAGGAACCATTGTAGAAGAAGGAAGTATTTATGCAGGCGTACCCGCTAAAAAAGTAAAAATGGTATCTGAGGCCATGATTACAGGTGAGATAAATAGAATTGCTGATAACTATGTAAAATATTCAAGTTGGTTTGAGAACTACAACGACGCGAAAAAATAAATACAGAAATTAATACATCGGACCTTGTATTCCATGCCATAGATCGACATAACTATAAAAGCGTGCTTCAGTAATAATTCCTTTTTCAACCGCTGCTTTTACTGCACAACCTGGTTCATTAATATGTTGGCAGTTATTAAATTGACAACCATTCATTTTGGCACGCATTTCAGGAAAGTATTGAGCTAATTCTTCTTTTTCTAAATTCACCAAGCCTAATTCTCTCATACCCGGTGTGTCAATCACAGCGCCCCCTTCAGGCAAGTCATACATTTGCGCAAAAGTAGTAGTGTGCAAACCTTTTCCACTCCAATCACTTACTTCTTGCGTACTTAAATCTAAATGCGGAAATAAATAATTAATAAGTGAAGATTTTCCTACCCCACTATGCCCACTAATAAGTGTGGTTTTATTCTTGAGTAATTTTTGTACAATGTCTAAACCTTCTTTTTTCTCTACGCTTATTAAAAATACTTGATAGCCAATAGCTTCATACATTTTTTTCATTTCATCATAAGTATGCATTTCTTTTTCGCCGTAGATATCCGATTTATTAAAAACAATAATGGCGGGTATATGAAAAGCTTCACAAGAAATTAAAAAGCGGTCAATAAAACCTTGAGAGGTTTTAGGCGATTTTAAAGTGCCCAGTAAGATAGATTGATCCAAGTTGGAGGCAATAATATGTTGTTGTCTTTTATTATGAGGGGACTGTCTTGCTACATAATTATTTCGGTCAAGAATTTCGGAGATCATTACCGTTCCACGATCCTCATCTTCCATATCATATTCTACCCAATCGCCCACGGCAATAGGGTTGGTGGAAGTAATATTGTCTAACTTAATCACCCCCTTGATACGGGCCTGATAAAACAGTCCCGCTTCGGATTTGACCGAATACCAACTACCTGTAGACTTATAAATACGTGCTTTCATGCACTACGAAGATAAAAGTATTTGTTAAGAACTACACTACCCAAAAAGCAGCACAAATTCAATATCTTT
>SHWX01000082.1 GCA_009693615.1 Chitinophagaceae bacterium
ATGGTCCTTGGTATCTGGCTTTTCTATAATATGTCTAACCATTCCCGCTTCATCAATCAAAAAAGTTGTACGAGTAGTGCCCATATAAGTACGGCCCATAAATTTCTTCTGGCCCCATAAATTGTATTTATCTACTATTTTCTTATCCTCATCGGCAATCAAAGAAAAAGGCAAATCGTATTTAGCTATAAACTTCTCATGCGATTTAACAGAATCCACGCTGATGCCTAAAATTTGTAACCCTTTCTTTTGCAAGGCTTTATAATTATCGCGCAGGTTGCATGCCTGAGCAGTACATCCCGGCGTATCGTCTTTTGGATAGAAATAAAGGACAAGCTTTTGCCCCTTAAAATCGGCTATAGAAACTGTATTGCCATGCTGATCAACGCCTTTAAAGGCCGGCGCTTTAGAACCTTCTTTAATAACTGCCATAATCTTGAATTGTCGGTGAAGATAGCATTTAAAAAGGACAAAAATGTTTAGGCTTAAAATGGGGCAAATTCAGGCAAATTTTAGTAGGTTTGCGCAATTTATATTTTTGTACGCTATGCCAAAAGACACATCCCTCAAAACGGTATTAATTGTAGGTTCTGGCCCCATTATTATTGGTCAAGCCTGCGAATTTGATTACTCTGGGTCACAAGCTGCTCGTTCTTTAAGAGAGGAAGGTATTAAAGTCATCCTCATTAATAGCAACCCTGCAACTATTATGACCGATCCGATGATGGCAGATAAAGTATATCTATTGCCATTGACTATTGAGAGCATTGAACAAATCTTACAAGAGAATCAAATTGATGCCGTGCTTCCTACGATGGGGGGACAAACGGCTTTGAACTTATGCAAAGAAGCAGATGAAATTGGATTATGGAAACAATACAATTGTAGAATGATTGGGGTGGATGTAGCCGCTATTGATTTAGCAGAAGATAGAGAGCAGTTCAGACAATTGATGGTAAAAATTGGAATTGCAGTAGCCCCAAGCCGAGTAGCCAATAGTTTTTTAGAAGGAAAAGAAATTGCACAAGTAATAGGTTTTCCTTTAGTAATTCGTCCTTCATTTACTTTAGGTGGCACCGGTGGAGGTTTTGTGCATGACGCTTCTGAATTAGACGCTGCCTTAGAAAAGGGTTTGAAGGCCTCTCCTATGCACGAAGTATTAGTAGAGAAAGCAGTATTAGGTTGGAAAGAATATGAATTAGAATTATTAAGAGACCAAGCCGATAACGTAGTAATTATATGTACTGTAGAGAACTTGGATCCAATGGGTGTGCATACAGGAGATTCTATCACCGTAGCGCCTGCTATGACTTTGAGCGATACTTCCTTCCAAGACATGCGTAACAAAGCCATGCTGATGATGCGTAGCTTAGGAAACTTTGCAGGAGGTTGTAATGTTCAGTTTGCACAAAATCCGGTAACAGAAGAATTAATTGCAGTGGAAATTAATCCAAGGGTATCACGTTCATCTGCATTAGCTTCTAAAGCCACTGGTTATCCTATTGCAAAAATTGCAGCGAAACTAGCCATTGGATATAGATTAGATGAATTAAAAAATCAAATCACAGAAACTACTTCAGCTTATTTTGAACCAGCATTAGATTATGTAATTGTAAAAATGCCAAGATGGAATTTTGATAAGTTCAAAGGCGCCAATGATACTTTAGGCTTACAAATGAAAAGCGTGGGAGAAGTAATGGCCATAGGAAGAAGCTTTACAGAAGCCATTCAAAAAGCTTGTCAAAGTTTAGAGAATGAAGCCATTGGTTTAGGCTATTATGGAAAGAGCTTAATGAAGAATGAAGAATTAATGGAATACATAAAAGTTCCAAAATGGGATCGCATATTTAGAATTAAAGATGCACTCATGCAAGGCTCTACAGTGCGCTCTATTGCAGCAGCTACAGGCATTGACAACTGGTTTTTATATCAAATAAGAATCATCTGCAATATCGAAAAAGAATTATTGAAGCACTCTATTGAAACTATTACTATAGAATTAATGAAAGAAGCGAAGCAACATGGTTTTAGCGATATGCAAATTTCTAAACTATTAACAGGCAATACCAACGACGATGCGGTCTATGAAAAAAGAAAGGCTTGGGGTATTACTAGAGTATACAAAATGGTAGATACTTGTAGCGCTGAGTTTGCAGCCAAGACACCCTATTTTTATTCCACTTTTGAAAACTAGTTCATTCAATATATCGAACTTTATAAAATAAATTCAAGAAAACTAAAACTATGAACGTAAAAGATATCGTAGCCTTAAATGAAAAAGAAACTAGGGCCGGATTTGGTGAAGGTATTCATGAGTTGGCTAAAGAAAATAGTGAAGTAGTAGTATTAACTGCCGACTTAGCAGGTTCATTTAAATTAGGCCCCTTTATAAAAGAATTCCCTGATCGTTTTATTGAAGTAGGTATTGCAGAAGCCAATATGATTAGTATGGCAGCGGGTTTAACCATTGGAGGAAAAATTCCTTACACCACTACTTTTGCCAATTTTAGTACAGGAAGAGTGTATGATCAAATTAGACAAAGTGTTGTTTACTCCGATAAGAATGTAAAAATTTGTGCATCGCATGCGGGATTAACTTTAGGTGAAGATGGTGCCACGCATCAAATTTTAGAAGATATAGGACTAATGAAAATGTTACCAGGCATGACTGTTGTGGTGCCTTGTGACTTTAATCAAACCAAGGCTGCCACCAAGGCTATTGCTAATTATCATGGTCCAGTGTACTTACGTTTTGGAAGACCAAAATGGCCAAATTTTACCAAAGAAGATGGTTCTGATTTTGTGATTGGTAAGGCACAAAAATTAAGTGAGGGTAAAGACATTAGTTTATTTGCTTGCGGTCACTTAGTATGGAAGGCTATTGAAGCAGGTAAAATTTTAGAAGCCACTGGTGTAAGTGTTGAGGTAATTAATATACATACTATTAAGCCATTAGATGTTGCAGCTATTGTAGAAAGTATTTCAAAAACAGGATGCGCAGTAACTTGCGAAGAGCATAATATTATTGGTGGTATGGGCGATTGCATTGCACAAGTAGCAGCAACACATTGTCCTATTCCTATTGAATATGTAGGAACGAAAGATACATTTGGAGAAAGCGGTACACCGAATCAATTATTAGCGAAGTACGGATTAGATACACCGAATATTGTAGAAGCAGCGAAGAAAGTGCTTGCAAGGAAGAAGTAAGCCTAAGGCGCTAATCTAACTTTATTCCATTGATGGTTTTCAAAATTATAACGAATACGGTCGTGCAAGCGTGAACTGCGGCCTTGCCAAAATTCAACCTGTGTTGGATTCACTATATAACCACCCCAATTTGGAGGTAAGGGCACCGTTCCTTCTTTATATATTTCTGTATACTCAGCAAAGTTTTTTTCTAGAAAATCTCTATTCGGAATTACCTGACTTTGTGGTGAAGCCCAAGCCCCTACTTGACTTCCCAAGGGGCGTGAATGAAAATATTCCGCAGATTCTTCTGCACTTATTTTTTTAATAGTTCCTGTAATGCGCACTTGACGCTCTAATTCTTTCCAGAAAAAATTCATGGCTACTATTGGATTGGCTGCAATCTCTTTTCCTTTATTGCTATCATAGTTGGTATAGAAAATAAAACCATCGAGTGTATAGCCTTTAAGAAGTACTACGCGCGACGCAGGAGCGCGGTTAGCATCCACAGTAGAAAGTACAAAGGCATTTACTTCATCGATATTACTAGTAGTAGCCTCTTCCCACCAATTTGTGAACTGATCCATGGGATGCGCGGAACTAGCTGCTTCATCCAAGGAAGCCATTTGATAATCGCGGCGTATAGAAGCAATATCTTTTTGCATAAAGGAATAAGTTGAATGAGTGTTATTAATACTCTATTAGTTATTTAGTGGCGTATAAAATATTAATGACCGATAATAATAATAACATACCCACTAATTGATGCAATTGCGCTAACCATTCAAAACCACCCCAAACACCAGGCACAATATGCGCGCTTGCTAACACTGTAAAAATACCTAAAAGAACTTGTATAAACACTAATATCGCAGGTGCAATTCTTGCTCTTACCCAAAATGGATTGCCTTGTAATTTTAATAAACGCAGGGTCCAAACCAATAGAAGCACCAACAATAGATAAGCCAAGCCTCTATGTATAAAATGAACCCAAATAGTATTATTAATGGCATTGATAAAAAAACTATCCCTGCCCCAGATACCCGCTGGTAGCCACTCTCCATTAATAGTGGGCCAGGTGCTTGCTACATTGGCCGCTTTATGGCCTGCCATTAAAGCTCCATATATTAATTGAAAAAACAGAATTAATAAAATAACCCAGGCAAAATTTCGGATGGTGCTAATTTTATTACTTGCATCTTGGTTACCCGTATTTCTACGAATAGGTTGCACTGTTAGCGATAAAGCAAACCAATAAGTATAAGTAAGTAATCCCATAGCAAAAATAAAGTGAAGGGCTAAGCGCGTAGGCTTTACATACACTGCATCTCCTTCTAAACCACTGGCCACCATAATCCAACCAATGGCTCCTTGCATGGCGCCTAATAAAAATAGAACAAGTAATGGTTTGATCATCTTTGGTTGAAAATATTTTTTTACTAAAAAATAAATAAAACCAAAAGCAAATACTAAACCAATACTACGAGCCCATAATCGGTGAAACCATTCCCAAAAAAAAATAAACTTAAAATTATCAATAGTGAAATCGAAATTCAGTAATTGAAATTGAGGCGTTGTTTTATACTTTGCAAATAAGGTTTGCCAAGCGGCATCAGACATGGGGGGTAAGGTTCCTGTGACTACATCCCACTCTGTAATAGAAAGGCCAGATCCGGTTAATCGTGTAATGCCGCCTAAGGCAATTTGGATAACCGTCATGATCACACCTACTAATAGCCAATTAGCTACTTTTTTTGATTTAAGATCGTTCAAATCCACTGCTTTAATTTAGGCTACAAAGGTACAAAGTAAAGGAACAAGGCGTACAGATTGATTTTGGTTTCTGCTCAATATGTTTCAATTTTACAGCAATACTTTAAAGTAAAACTGAACAATTATTAAAACAAAGATTACACTTCATAAAATAACACTTGCCTAAACTACTTAATCAATATCAAGACTTATTATTAGAAGCCGGCTGCGATGAGGCCGGAAGGGGTTGTTATGCAGGACCTGTATTTGCAGCGGCGGTTATTTTACCTAAGAATTTTTATCACCCCATGCTGAACGATAGCAAACAGCTTACTGAAAAACAAAGGGAAGAATTAGTGCCCATTATTAAAGAGGCAGCCATAAGTTGGGCCGTGGCGAAGCAAACGGCTAAAGAGATTGACGCTTCAAATATTTTAAAGGCTGCTATTAAGTGCATGCACTTATCATTGGACCAGTTAAAACCAAAAGCAAAATTTATTGCGGTAGATGGCAATAGGTTTTATGCCTATAAAAAAATTCCACATCAAATAATCATTAAGGGCGATGGGCTATATGCCAATATAGCCGCGGCCAGTATCCTAGCTAAAACGGCGCGTGATAGTTGGATGCAAAAACTACATAAGAAGTACCCGCAGTATGGTTGGGATAAAAATAAAGGATACGGGACCGCCGCGCACCGCGCGGCTATCGCCCAATATGGTTTATGTTTCGAACATCGAAAAAGTTTCAAGATACTACCAGCACAGCTAAGTTTCTTGTAGTCTAGAATAAATAGTTTCTATAAGTGTAGCTCTTATTTTATTTTATTATTTCGAATTACCTTTTAGTAAAATACTCAGTTAAATTAATACTCCCAAACACCCAAGCCTTGGCGCAGTAATACATATTCATCGGTAGTACAATCAATCACCGTAGAGGGAACCATGCCACCAATGCCTCCATCCACTACCATATCAATTTGATTACTCCAATTTTCATAAATAATTTCAGGATCGGTATAGTCTTCTACATTATCTCCAGGGAATGATGCCGATAAAATAGGATGGCCTAAGGTTTCAATAATAGAGAGTGCAATTTTATTATTGGGTATACGCAAGCCAATTGTTTTTTTCTTGGATTGTAAAATTTTAGGTACTTGTTTACTTGCGGGTAAAATATAAGTATAGGGGCCAGGTAAAGTTTTTTTCAAAATTCTATATAAAGCATTATCTATACTTTTAGCATAGGCGCTCAAATCACTTAAATCGGCGCAAATAAAACTAAGCTGTGCTTTTTCAGGATCTACTTTTTTAATAGCGCAAATTTTCTCCACTGCTTCATGATGCAAAATGGAACAACCAAGCCCATAAATAGTATCCGTGGGATAAGCAATAATGCCGCCAGTTTCTAAACATTCTTTTACCATAGTAAGTTGTCTAGCTTGCGGATTCTCGGGATGTATTCTAATTAGCATAAAGTGTATAGTACAAATTTACCCATTTTTATTCCAATCAATTTTATATTAATTTGTATAAAAACTAGCTCATGTTTAGCATACTCTATCTTGAAGAAAAAATAATTACGCGTCAAGCATTTCAATTAGCCATTGAAAAACAAGAAGAATGTAAAGTTATTTTTAGTACAGGCGATATTCAAGCGTTTTGTAATTTTTTAAAAGAAGACAAGCGCATGCCCGACTTATGCATTATTGCAGATAGCTATAATTATATTGAACTTCTCACTGTTATCAAGGCTATAAAGGCAAAAGGGAAGCACCCCTTTATATTATTAAAATCGGATGCTAAGTTTATAAAGTCTATTTGCTTTTTAATGAAAAATGGCCTACAGGGTATGTTTTTTACCGACGAACCTTTAATAGATTTAAAACATTGTGTTAGAAATAAAACCCGCTTTCATTTATCGGCCGATAAATCTAAAATAATTACTAGTAATATTTTAAAAGAAATTACTATTAGGGAATTAAATTACAATCGTAGGCCTTTAACCAAAAATGAAATACGCTTTATTCAAGAGTGCAGCAAGGACTTAAGCTACGAGCAAGTAGCCCAGGCCCTTCAAAAAAGCGTTAATACTATTTATGGATACAGAGATAGAGTATTTAGGAAACTACAGGTAAAACAGCGCACCGCCATGGTCATGACTGCTCTTAAAAGAAACTATATCGATTTATAAGCTATTTAATCTCCCAAGTCTCTTTACCACGAATTAATTTATCTAAATCTCCAGCGCCTTTTGCTAAAGCTTCTTCAATTTGTAAACTCATCATTTGCTCATAG
>SHWX01000083.1 GCA_009693615.1 Chitinophagaceae bacterium
GAAGGAAAATTAGTGAAAGGTATTAGCATGACGGTTGCAGAAAAAGCAGTGTTAGAAGAAATAGAAAAAATTAAAAATGAAATACTGGATGCTAAAGAAGTGCAAAAAGTGATTAATAAAACAGAAAGTGTGATTTGTTTTGAGGATATGAGTATTATGAATAGAGCGCATAGCTTGGCTTATTATGAATTACTCGGAGACGCCGATTTAATGAACAAAGAATTATCACTGTATCAAAAAGTGACACCTGCCATGATTCAGCATACAGCTCAACAAATATTCCAAGACAATAATCGCAACACATTATATTATTATAGTAAATCTTAAATCATGTCCCTAGACAGAATAGTAGCACCTGTTATTAAAGACGCTATTGATTTTAATATTCAATTAAAGCCTTATCAAAAGTTTAGTTTAGATAATGGGGTAGAAGTGTATGCCTATGAGGGCGGATCACAGGAAGTGTTGCTAGTGGATATGGTATTTTATGCAGGCAATAGTTTTGAGCAAAAAAACTGGGTAGCCGCTGCCACTAATTTTTTATTGAAAAATGGAACAAGCAGCAAAACCTCTTTTGAGATTACCGATGCCTTTGAATTTTATGGTGCCCATTTAAATAGAACATGCACCAATGAAACGGCCACCGTTACCTTACATGGTTTATCAAAATATTTTCATGAAGTTATTCCTATTATGGGAGAGATTATTTCAGAAGCGAGTTTTCCTGAAAAAGAAATTGCCATTTTAAAACAAAATCAAATTCAAAGGTTGTTATTGAATTTGAAAAAAGGTGACTTTATTGCCAATAGATTAATTGATGAATACTTATTTGGATTTGACCATCCTTATGGAAAATACTCAGTAGAGAAAGATTATAATAATATCAATAGAGAAGACTTAGTCGCTTTTTACGAACAGTATTATTTGAATGGAAAATGTGTCATTTTTATTGCAGGTAAATTTCCATCTACGATGGAATCCTTACTCAATAAGCATATTGGACAGCTTCCTTTAAATAAAAAAGAAATTATGGAAGAAGCGCATCCTATTATATCTGCCAAAGAAAAAAAATATAGTATTGTGAATGATGCAGCTTCGGTGCAAGGATCTATTCGTTTAGCAAGACATTTTCCGGGTAGACATCATCCCGATTTTTCAGCCACACAAGTACTCAATAATATTTTTGGAGGTTTTTTTGGATCCAGACTAATGAGTAATATTAGAGAAGACAAGGGTTATACATATGGCATACATAGTTATTTACAAAGCTATAAGCATGCAGGGGCATGGATGGTAAGCACCGATGCAGGTAAAGATGTTTGCAAAGCCACCATGGAAGAAGTGTATAAGGAAATGAAAAAATTAAGAGAAGAAATGGTGGGAGAAGATGAATTAAAATTGGTTAAAAATTATATGTTGGGTGCTTTATTAGGTGATTTAGATGGACCCTTTCAAATTATAAGTCGCTGGAAAACCTATTTATTAAATGATTTAACAGAAGACTATTTTTATAATACCATTAAAGTGGTTCGTTCTGTGGGTCCAGAAGAGTTAAAAGCCCTTGCCAATACCTATTTAAAAGAGGAAGACTTCTATGAATTAGTGGTCTATTAGTGTTCTATTAGAGGAGTTTTAAGCTACCATTTATCCTTTCCCGCTTTCGTTCATAAAAATATTATTTATATAATATATTGTAAATCAATGTATTGTAAATTTTATGATTAATCTTATAGTACTATGTATTGCATAGTACTATAAAAATACCTAGCTTTGTGTTTCAAATTAATTCTTATGGATATTCAAAACACACAAAGTCAGATGCGCAAGGGCGTACTCGAGTTTTGCATATTGTCCATCATTCAACAAGGGGAAGTGTATCCAAGTGATATTGTTGAGAAAATGAAGCTGGCCAATTTGCATATTCTAGAAGGAACCTTGTATCCTTTGTTAACACGTTTAAAAAATGCAGGCCTCTTAAATTATCGTTGGGTGGAAAGTATTAGTGGGCCCCCAAGAAAATATTTTGTGATGACTGAAGAAGGCAAAGCAGCTTTTGAAGTTTTATTAAAAACTTGGAAAGAGATGACTTCTTCTGTGAATCAGTTAACTCAAAATACAAACCCTATTTCAACATCAGAAGCAACTGCTTCTTAAATATAAATTTTATGAATAAAGTAATTAATATCAATTTTCAAGGTCGCATTCTTCCTATAGAAGAAATGGCGTATGAAACATTGAAACAATATATAGAGTCGCTACGTGTTTATTTCGCCAACGAAGAAGGACGCGATGAAATTATTAATGACATTGAATGTCGCATAGCAGAATTATGTGAAGAACGTTTGAAAAAAGGAACGGTATGTATTGCAGTAGGCGATATCGATTTAATTATTGCTAGCATTGGTCGTCCCGCCGACTTCGAAGCCCAGGATGGATTTGAAGCAAGTACAAGTCAGACGCAACAAAATACAAATCAAAATAATTATCAAAATACGAGTGGCAGTAATTACTCCAATTTTGATTCGTCAAACATTAGACCTAAAAGATTATATCGCGACGAGCAAAATAAAGTATTGGGCGGTGTTTGTAGTGGTATTGCGAACTACTTTGTTATAGAGCCATGGATAGTGAGAATTCTTTGGTTCTTTTTAATAGGTGTGAATATACTAGCTTATTTAATATTATGGATTGCAGTACCCAGCAGTTCTGTTAAAGAAGTGGGCGGTGTGCGTAAAAGATTATTTAGAGATATTGATAAAAAAATTATTGGTGGGGTAGCAGCGGGTTTGTCTAAATACTTTGGTATTCAAGTTTGGATAGTGAGAATATTATTCTTAATTCCATTCATTCGTTTTGTGGCGAATTTCAGACATATGCACTTATTCCAATTTTGGGATGCGCCCGATTTTCCTAATTTCTTAGATATTACATTTAGCCCAGGTGCTGTTTTTATATATATAGTATTATGGTTGGTCTTACCAGAAGCTAAAACTAGTGCAGATAAATTAGAAATGGTAGGTGAAAAAGTAGATTTAAATAGTATTAAAAATACCATTCAAAATGATATGGAAGGCTTTAGTAAAAGAGCGCAATCTTGGGGCAGTGATTTATACAATAGAAATAAAGGAACGAATAATTCCAATGAATCTAATCAAACTAATAATGAGGGGACAGCAGCATCAAATAATAATGAAGACGCTAATAAATCTTCAGAAAATCATAGATCAACAGAGAAGAGAAAAGGATTTTTATATTTTATAGGCAGAATTATAACATTATGCATTAAAGGCTTTGTTTATTTTATTTTAGCCATTGTAGGTATTTCATTATTAGCTACTTTATTTGGAATAGGGGTAGCCGCTACTGCCTTACTACCTTTGAAAAATTTTATATTAGATGATGGGGCTCAAACCTGGTCTGTGATTGGAGCTATTCTACTTTTTGTATGGGTTCCTATTATAGGAATAGTCACTGCTGTTATCAGAAAATTTGCAGGACTTAAAAAAGCCAATGTATGGGTGAGATCAAGTTTTATCGCTTTGTGGATTATGGGCTGGGTAGTCCTTTTCTATTTTGGTAGCAGTTTAGGCAATAGTTTCTCAAGACATAATGCGCCTGCAGAGCAAAGCATTGCTTTGACAAATCCCAAAATTGATTATGTAGAAATTACGGCAGCACCTAAAATGAAATATTATGAAAATAATTGGTTCCAATTTGAACCATTTCAAGGATTCGCTGATGAAGACACTGTATATGTAAGAAATTTACGCATTAGAATTGTACAATCTTTAAATGATAGTTTTCAAGTGAAAATTGTGAAGCTAAGTAATGGTAAGACGGTTCAAAACGCTAATGATCTTGCTAATAAAATAAACTTTGAACTCACACAAGAAGATAGTCTCTTGTATTTAGACAGAGGTATTGGCATTAATAAAACAGATAAATTTAGAAACCAACATATTATTATGACCATTGCAGTGCCTATTGGTAAGCGCATTAAAATTACCAATAAAGGTTGGTCTCAAACCAATGTGAATATTAATGGAAGAGGAATGAGAACAGGCACCATTGACCGTATTTCTTCTGATGATAATTGGTATGACGAATGGAATGAACCTTGGGACAATGAATCTTATCCTTTTGAAAGAGGGATTGAATATAAAATGACAAAAACAGGATTAGAGAATTTAAGCCCAATGGATGCTGAGGACCGTTCTGATGATATTAAAAAAATGGATGATGAAAATCTAGATAAAGAAATTCAATTACAAAAATTGAAAGAAGAAAGAGAGGCCATTAAAAATGATATTAAGAAATTAAAAGAAGAGGAGCTACAAAAAGATAAAATTAAAGTGGTTAAAGTGAATGAATTTAAGAAGGATAATATAGGCGGTTCTAATATTGAAAAGATGAATAAAATTGGAAAGGCGGCCGGTAAATTATCTGACTTACAATGGGTATTAGACAGATTCACCCATTAGGGCTTTATTCCGGTTTCTTTTTTGATTATATTTGAGAAAATTAAATTGAAATGAGCGAAGCTTTAAACACTCCCTTTACCCATAAACATATTGCACTAGGCGCTAAAATGGCGCCTTTTGCTGGTTATAATATGCCTATAAGTTATACCGGTATTAACCTAGAGCATGCTGCTGTAAGAAATAATGCAGGTGTATTTGATGTAAGTCATATGGGTGAATTTTTACTAAGAGGCCCCGACGCCCTGGATTTAATTCAACGCGTTACTACCAATGATGCTTCAGTTTTAGAAAATGGCAAAGCGCAGTATAGTTGTTTGCCCAATACAAAAGGGGGTATTGTAGATGATTTATTAGTGTACTGTGTAGAAAAGCATAAAGTATATATGTTAGTGGTGAACGCTTCTAATATTGAAAAAGATTGGAACTGGATTAGTAGTTATAATACTAAAGGAGTGGAGATGCATAATATAAGTCCCAAGACTGCTTTGCTTGCTGTGCAAGGTCCGAAGGCTGCAAAAATTATTCAAACTTTAACGAGTATGGATGTATTAAATATGCCTTACTATAGTTTTGCAAAAGGAGAAATGCTAGGCATTGACAATGTACTTATTAGTGCTACTGGTTATACAGGCGCAGGTGGTGTGGAAATTTATTTTGAAGACATTAATGACAATGCCAATAAAATTTGGGATGCTATATTTGAAGCAGGTGCTGCCGATGGCATTCAACCCATTGGTTTAGGCGCCCGCGATACCCTTCGTTTAGAAATGGGTTTTTGTTTATACGGAAATGATATTGATGATACCACTAGTCCTATGGAAGCAGGTTTAGGATGGATTACAAAATTCACTAAAGATTTTACCAATAAAGAAAGTTTGCTTGCACAAAAAACAAATGGGGTAGCTAAAAAATTAGTGGGCTTTGAAATGATTGACCGTGGTATCCCTAGACATTATTATGAAATTAAAGATGCCGCTGGAAAACTTATTGGTTCAGTAACTTCAGGCACGCAGGCGCCTAGTTTAGGCAAGGCCATTGGTATGGGCTATGTGGCTACTGAGTTTTCTAAAGCAGGTGCTGAAATTTATATTGATATTAGAAATACTTTAGTCAAAGCGCAGGTGGTGAAGTTTCCTTTCAAGTAAAGGATTGTCTTATAAGTAATAACTAAAAGTATTTACTTTATTCACTAAAGAGTCTTGCTAATTTTAAAGCTTGTTTTTTCTACTAATTAAATTTTTATATTTAATTATACCCTTTTTCATTGGGGTAAATACTGTGTTTTTGTTTTCTTACTATTTGCAATTTTGTGTCTTAACAAAACAATTAGTATGAAAGCAATTAAAAACAAAGTGCAGTTGATTGGTCATTTAGGTGCCGATCCAGAATTCAAAATTTTAAAGGAAAGCCAGTTAGCGAATATGCGTTTGGCAGTGAATGACCGTTACAAAAATGCCAAAGGAGAATGGGTGGAAGAAACGCAGTGGTTTAGTTTAGTGGCTTGGTCAAAGCTGGCATTATTTGCTGAAAAATATTTACTCAAAGGCAGTGAAATAGCGGTAGAAGGAAGGTTACTTACAAAGGCTTACACCGATAAAAATGCCATCAAAAGAGTAAGCACCGATATTATTGTTTCAGATATTTTGATTTTATCCAAAAAGAACGCTGTAGCCAAAGAATTAGTCTAATAAAAAATGAAGGTTTTGTATATTTGTGCATTATGATAACTGCAGCAAAGACAAAACCTTCATTACATACCGTTCTAACACCTCAGCTTTTAGATTTATATAATTTAAAAGATAGCATCGTTGTTATCATCGATGTTTTTAGAGCAACTTCCACCATGGCCACTGCCTTATATAATGGAGCAAGTAAAATTATACCGGTGGATACACCCGAGCTTTGTATTGAACTAGGTAAACAAACAGGAGGCGTGACTGCTGGTGAAAGAGATGGAAAAATTATTCCCGGATTAGCTTATGGTAATTCTCCTTCTGAATATCCAAGAGATTTTATTGAAAATAAAATTTTAGTCATCACCACTACAAATGGCACTAAATTATTGCACCTTGCCCTAAAGCAAGGAGCCAAAGATATCATTACAGGTTCCTTTCCTAACTTAAGCAAGGTGGTGGAATACTTAAAAGAACAAAATGCACCAGTGATACTTGGTTGTTCTGGTTGGAAGAACCGTTTTAATATTGAAGATGTTCTATTTGCAGGAGCCGTAATTGAAGAAATTAAGGATGCTTTTGAAATTCATTGCGATAGTAGCTTTATGGCGAATCAATTATATAATCAAAATAAAAATGATTTGCCTACTTATATCAAAACTGTCACCCATTGGCACCGACTGGCAGCTTATGGTTTAGAAGAGGACATGTTATATTGTATTTCTAAAGATACAGCCCCTTCCTTGCCTATTTTCAAGGACGGAGCGCTTATAAATAGGGGCTAATCACAATATTTTCACATTCATTATAATAAGACTTCCATATTAGCTAGCAAAGCCTTACATTTGCAAATTGCCCTTTTTTAAGGGCTTTTTGTACCATTATGGCATTACCCTATTTAGTAAAACACATTTATAGCTACGGCACTGAAGAAGTGATTCGTAGAGGCAAG
>SHWX01000005.1 GCA_009693615.1 Chitinophagaceae bacterium
GCTGAAGGATCAGGTTTTTTAGATTTGGGGACTAAAAAGTAGAGTATGCTTATTAAAAGCAAGCCAGCAAAAACAACAATAATCTGTGGTTTCTTCAAAATAGGTCAATTTCTCGCAAAGGTAAGTTACTTAAGTTTGCTTTTAACCTCGTTTACAAATTCTTTTGCTGGTTTGAATGCAGGAATAAAATGTTCGGGAATTTGAACGGCAATATTCTTTTTTATATTACGTCCAATTTTAGCGGCTCTCTTCTTAGTAATAAAGCTGCCAAAGCCACGTATGTATATGTTTTGGCCGTTCGCTAAGTTTTCTTTCACTTCCTTAAACATAGTTTCTAAAGTAACTAATACGTCCACTTTAGGAATTCCAGTTTTTTCAGAAATTTGATTGATAAGATCAGACTTTCTCATGAAGTTTAATTTTTGGTGTTCAGTATTAAAAATAAATTAAATTTTACCTTTCTGCAACTATATTCCAATATTTTTATCCATTTTAGCCCATAATTATAAGCTTATATACATATATATTATTTATATATAATTTTATATAAATGTGTAATAACTGAATTTCTGACTAATTTGAACATATTTTCCCAATTTTAATCCATTTTTGTCCTCATGCGAAGCCCTTTTACCCAATTGCTCTTAAACTGGAATGAATATGAGAATCATCGACCCATGCCTTGGAAAGGGGAGAAAGATCCCTATAAAATATGGCTAAGTGAGGTCATTTTACAACAAACCAGGGTAGAACAAGGTTGGGCTTACTATGAAAAGTTTCTAAAAAACTTCCCTACTATTTTTCAATTGGCTGCGGCCAAGGACGAAAAAGTATTTAAACTATGGGAAGGTTTGGGATATTATAATCGTTGTAAAAATTTATTATTTACAGCAAGGCATATCGTAAAAGAGTTCAAAGGAAAATTTCCAAACAGCTACGAAGGGCTATTATTATTAAAAGGGGTAGGGCCCTATACCGCATCGGCCATTGCTTCCTTTGCTTATAATTTACCACATGCAGTGGTGGATGGAAATGTCTTCAGGGTTTTTTCAAGATTTTATGGCATAGCCACAGCCATTGATACAAAAGAAGGAGTTGAAATTTTTAATAAAATTGCAGCCGAAAATTTATCTACAACGCAGGCAGGTATTTATAATCAAGCCCTCATGGATTTTGGGGCCACCGTTTGCAAACCCACGGCTGCTCAATGTCCTAGCTGTGTCATGCGAAAAAAATGTATGGCCTTTACTCAAAACCAAGTAAACTTATTACCCGTTAAATTAAAAACTATTCAAAAGAAAAATAGGTTCTTCGATTTTTTCATTTTTAAACAAGGTGACCAATTCTTAATTCAAAAAAGAGCGGAGGGAGATATCTGGTCCAACCTGTATCAATTTTATTTAATTGAAAATGAAAAATTGGTAGCCATCGACAAAAAATATATTCAAAAATTAATCTTGGAGCCTTTAGCCATTTCTAGAGAAAATATTATTTCGTTATTACCCTCTTCTGTCTATAAGCAGACACTTACGCATCAGCAAATAGAGGCAAGGTTTATCGTTATACACTTAGATAAGAAACCTGCCCTTTTTGCCAAGGCCTTATGGATTAAAAAAGAAGGGTTTAAGAAGTATCCTTTTCCTAAAATCGTTAACGATTTTTTAAAAATAGGCCTGGCGAAGGGGAAATCGAGTTTTTCTTTGTAAAAATGGTAACTTTCCATCATAAATTCATCCACATTGGAATATCATTCGGGGCCTTTATTTAATTTACTTACAGCCAATACTGCCAGTCTGCAACAAGACAGTGGCTTATTTATTTTAATCTTTATTTTATTGTTCCTTTCTTTCGTAATAGCGGGATCGGAAGTAGCTTTCTTTTCTTTGTCTTATAAAGACATCCAAGTATTAAAAACAAAAAATTATAAGCCCTTTCAAAGAATTGTTTCTTTATTAGAGGAGCCAAAAAAGTTATTGAGCTCCATGCTCATTGCCAATAGCTTTATTAATATTTGTATTATTTTAATTGCCAATCTTTTAATTGATCATTTTTTTATTTTTGATAGTTTTTCTTTTCCAGGGCTTGAATTTATCATTAAAGTTATCGCTGTTACTTTACTACTTTTATTTTTTGGAGAAATTTTACCTAAGGTAATGGCCACTCAAAATAATATTCGTTTTGCCCAAGACTTTGGTTTCATTATTCAAGTAGTGTATATTATTTTTTCAAAACCTAGCGGCTTATTGGTTAAGTATACCAATAAGATTGAAAAAAAATTAGAGCAAAAAAGAGCAGGTAGTTCTTATAGCATGGAAGAATTAGATCATGCTATTGAATTAACCACTTCTCCTAATAATCAAGCCAATGAAAAAAGTATTTTAAAAGGCATTGTTAAATTTGGGAATATTTCTGTTAAACAAATCATGAAAACAAGGTTAGATGTTTGTGGGGTAGATGCCTCTATTTCTTTTAATGATTTATTAGCGCATATTAAAGAGCATAATTATAGCCGCTTTCCTATTTATAAAGAAGACTTAGATACCATTGCGGGTATTATTCATACCAAGGACATTATTCCGCACATTAGTGACAATACAGACTATGATTGGAGGCCATTAATTCGCCCTGCTTTTTTTGTACATGAGCAAAAAATGATTGAAGATTTATTAAAAGAGTTTCAATCAAAGCGTATTCACTTTGCTATTGTAGTGGATGAGTTTGGTGGAACCAGCGGTATTATTACATTAGAGGACATATTAGAAGAAATAGTGGGAGATATTAAAGATGAATTTGATGAGGAAGAATCGATGATTAAAAAAATAGATGAATACCATTATATCATTGAAGGAAAAACAACCATTATTGACTTTTGTAATTTTATTGAAATAGCCACTAATTATTTTGATACCGTAAAAGGAGAAAGCGATACAGTGGCAGGCTTATTCTTAGAATTAGCAGGAGCCTTTCCTACATTACAGCAAGTGGTTAAGTTCAAACAATTTAGTTTTACAGTACTTGAAATTCAAAAAAATAGAATTCATAAAATTCAATTAATTATCACGCCATTGCCTACTCAAAATATTGAAAATGGCTAAACGAACTGGCGCAGTACTTATTGCTTTATTTTCTGGTATATTATTTTTAGCGGCTTGTAATAGCCCTTATACCACCAAAAATAAAGGCTATTCAAAACTTTCCTTTCCCGCAAAGTCCTACCAAGTTTTTAATCAAACAGCAGCTCCCTATAGTTTTGAATATCCCACTTATGCCCTTATAGATGAGAATGTAAATAAGCAAAGAATAGGCCTTCAAAAAGGTAAGTGGTTGAATATTCGATTCCCAGGTCAAGAAGCTACTATTTATATAAGTTATATAGCTATGCAAGCAAAACAGCTAGATACTTTAATTAGGGATGCCTATACTTTTGCCAATAACCATAATAATAGGGCTAGCTCTATTGCCGATTCGGTTTTTCAAAACAAGCAAGGAGTGGAAGGTATTTTTTTTACCATCGGTGGTGAAGTAGCAACGCCCTATCAGTTTTTTGTAACCGATTCTACGCGTCATTTTTTTAGAGGGGCTTTGTATTATGATGCCACCCCTAATCAAGATTCCTTGGCACCGGTGAATGCATTTTTGCTAGAAGACATCCAGCATATTTTGAACACATTTAGATGGAAAAAATGATATCTTTATCCTACAAAATTTTCTAATGATTATTATTGACAATGTTTTAGTGAGCGACTTAGTAGTGGAAGAACAGTTTGTATGCGACTTGTCTAAATGCAAGGGAGCCTGTTGTGAAGATGGAGATGCCGGCGCACCACTTGAAAATAAAGAAAAAGAGTATGTGAAGGAATTTTATGAAAAAGTAAAGCCTTATATGACCAAGGAGGGGATTAAAGAGGTGAATGAAGTAGGTCCTTATTTATATGATCGTGAATTTGGCTGGGTAACACCTACCATTAATGGTGCCATATGTGCTTATGGCATTAAAGAAAAAGGTGTCATCAAATGTGCCTTTGAGCAAGCCTATAATGATGGTAAGATTCCTTGGAAAAAGCCCCTTAGCTGCCACTTATTTCCCATTAAAATACAGAAAAGTAAGTTAGATCCTAAGATGGAATATGTAAATTATGAGCCTCGTGAAGACCTATGTAAATCGGGCTGTTCCTTGGGCGTGAAATTAAAAGTGCCCGCCTACCAGTTTCTAAAGGAGTCCATTGTTAGAAAGTATGGGGAAATATTTTATGAGACCTTGGATGCCACAGCGAAGCATCTTAAAAATAAATAGCTATTTTTGTTCTCATGGAAAGTATTTACGCAGCCTCATTTCTTGAAAAAAGCACCGCAAAAGCGCTTGATAAATCCCACTATAAAAAAATTAATTTTAATATAGGTAAGTATAATGCTGTGGTACCTAAAGGCAAAGAACAATTCACTGATTTAAATCGTGTTAAAGAATTAGCCAAGAATAAAAGATGGGAGGCTATTGAACATTTAGATATATACCTAAATCAATTTGAAGAACAAATTACTAAAAGAGGGGCCAAAGTATTATGGGCTGAAGACAGCGAGCAAGCTTTAAAATTTATTGGAGAAATTTGCGAACAGAAGAATTGTAAATCCGTTGTGAAAAGCAAGAGTATGGTCACTGAAGAAATTCATTTAAATAATTATTTAGAATCGGTAGGTATTGAAAGTGTGGAGACCGATTTAGGAGAATACATTCAGCAAATGGATGGAGAAGCGCCTTATCATATTGTAACACCTGCCATGCATAAAAGCAAGGAAGATGTAGCTAAATTATTTAATGAGAAATTAGGTACCGATATTAATTTAACACCAGAGCAATTAACCCTGGTGGCTAGAAAAAATTTAAGAGAAAAATACGTACAGGCAGAAATAGGTGTAACGGGTGCTAATTTTATTATTGCCGATGTAGGTGCTATTGCAGTAACAGAGAATGAAGGTAATGCAAGATTATCAGCAGCCTGGCCTAAAACACATATTGTGGTGGTGGGCATTGAAAAAATGATTCCTTCCATTAATGACCTTGGTTTATTTTGGCCCTTATTAGCCACTTATGGTACTGGACAACAAGTAACCGTTTATAATAGTATTATCTCAGGTCCAAGACAAAAGGAAGAAACGGATGGTCCTGAAGAGATGTATGTTATTTTACTTGACAACGGTCGCACCGATTTACTAGCGAATGCAAAAAGTAGAGAAGCCCTTTATTGTATTAGATGCGGCGCTTGTTTAAACGCTTGTCCCATTTATAAAAATATTGGAGGTCATGCTTACGATACTACTTATAGCGGACCTATTGGTAGTATAATTACTCCTCATTTAAGGGGCATGCACGATTATAAGCATTTAAGTTATGCTTCTAGCCTTTGTGGCAATTGCACAGAAGTTTGTCCCGTTAAAATAAACTTACACGAGTTATTATTGGAGAATAGAAAAGAAGCAGTGGATTTAGGGGAAGCTAGTTTTGCGGAAAAATTTGCTTGGAAAGCTTGGAAACAAACTTCAATGAATCGAACTTTAATGAATCAAGGTACAGCCCCGATAAAAAATTGGGTCATTAATAAAATGTTTAAAGGCTGGTCCAATCAAAGAGCCCCGCTTGAATTTCCTACCAAAACATTTAATCAACTTTGGAAGGAAGGGCAAAAGAAATAAAATAATATTTTTACTTGTAGAATTCTATTTCACCTTTACATTACATACCATCTGCATCGGATATAGCTTCCACGGGATCCTTCTGATCTTTTAAACTTTTATTGACTAAGTACACACCAATTAGGGTGCAGACAGTTCCTACAATACTAGTGAAACTCATTTTTTCATTCAAGAGTAAAGAGCCTACCCAAATAGCAACAATGGGATTTATATAAGCATATAAAGAAGCAATAGCAGGATTTAAATGTTTCATGCTATAGATAAATGAAATAAAGGCAAAGACCGAACCCCCAATGACCATATAAATAATGACACCCCAAGAAATAGCAGGTATTTCATGTAGTGCAATATAATTACCGGTATACAAAGTAAATAAACCCATGGTGATAGCACTTATAAGCATTTGCCATCCAATGGAATAATAAGCATTCATATCAATTTTATTTCTTGCTATAATAATTGAACCCACACTCCAAGTAATCATTGCAAAGAAGGATAAGCCAACACCTAATGCATAATTTGTTCCATGTACTAATAAGCTATCCTTGTAAAAAATAAAGGCAATACCTAGAAGACCTAATAGAAGGCCAATCATAGTTTGCGATGTAATTTTAATGGCCTTAAAATAAAATCTTTCAATGAGTACCACCGATAAAGGATACAATGCTGCAATTAATGCCGCCAGCCCACTGGTAATAAATTGTAAACCATAAGTGGCAATGCCATTAGAGGATACAAACATTAAAAAAGCCATGGGGATTAACCAAAGGAATTGTTTGAAAGAGGGGAAGCCTTCACCTCTTAATAAAAAAAAGCTTACATAAATACTGCCTCCTAAAAACTGACGAATACTGGCTAATTCAAAAGCGGGCATATGCGATACACCCATTTTACTTGCCACCCAAGTGGTTCCCCAAACTACACTTGTAACGCTTAAGGCTAAGTATGCTTTTTTTTGATTAGCCATGGGGCTTCGCTTAATGTTTGAAATGTCTATGTTCTGTCATCACCATGGCAAGTCCATTGGCCTTGCAATAAGCAACGCTGTCCTTATCTCTCACTGAGCCTCCTGGCTGAATATAAGCATCAATTCCTTCTTCATGTGCAATTCTTACGCAATCATCAAAAGGGAAAAAGGCGTCGGAAGCTAGGCTAGCGCCCTTTAAATCAAATTTAAATTGCTTGGCTTTTTCAATCGCATGTCGAAGGGCGTCGACTCTACTGGTTTGACCACAACCCTTACCTACTAATTGATTGTTTTTAATTAAAGCAATGGCATTGCTTTTTAAATGCTTGCAAATAATATTTCCAAAAATTAAGTCTTCTTTTTCTTTTTCAGAACTTGGTCTTGCGCCTACTTCTTCCCACTTACTATAATTTCCATTGTCTAATCCTTGTTCTAAAATGCCATTGAGGATTGATTTTTTTTGCGTAAGATTAAAACTTACTTCATTTTTTAATTCTAATAAAATTCTATTTTTCTTAGCCGATAAAATAACTAAAGCAGCAGGATCAAATCCGGGTGCAATTAATACTTCAAAAAATATTTCTTGAATGGCTTCTGCAGTAGCTACATCAATGATTGCGTTGGTAACGAGTACGCCACCAAAAGCACTTTCCGGGTCGCCCGCTAGGGCTGCCTGCCAACTTTCAAAAACAGTATTTCTCTTCGCCACGCCACATACATTGGTATGTTTTATGATAGCGAAACTAGTTAGGGGTAAGTCTGCTATTAAAGCAATGGCCGCATCTACATCTACTAAATTATTATAAGATAATTCCTTACCATGTAATTGTGTAAACCAATTTTCTAATTTGCCATAAAAAGTGGCTACCTGATGTGGGTTCTCTCCATATCTTAAAACCTTACCGCTAGCTGGGTTAAAATAATTACTAATGGCTACATCATAATGCATGACTACCTCAAAAGCTTTAGCAGCAAAGGATTTTCTTTGCTCTATGGTAGTTGTTCCTTTTTGATCAATAAGTATTTGGTTCAATTTTGAATAATCGTCTTTAGCAGCAATGACTACTAAGTCTCTAAAATTTTTACCAGCTGCTCTAATCATAGAAGGCCCACCAATATCAATTTTTTCTATGATTAATTTTTCTTCGTCCGTATTTTTTAATGTTTCTTCGAAAGGGTATAAGTCTACAATAACTAAATCTAAAGCAGGAATTTTATATTGCTCCATTTCTTTTAAATCTTGGTCTTCATATCTTCTGCCTAAGATGCCACCAAAAATAGAAGGGTGTAATGTTTTTACTCTTCCTCCTAAAATAGAAGGATATCCTGTTACTGTTTCCACTCCTATACAAGGAATTCCTAATTCTTCGATGAATTGTTGAGTACCACCGGTAGAATAAATAGTAATATTTAAGGCGTGTAAGGTTTTAGCTAAAGGAGCTAGTCCGTCTTTGTAAAAAACTGAAATTAAGGCTGATTGTATTTTCTTTTCCATAAGTAAAGGTAAGCCCTTCCAATTTTTTGCTTCCCTTAGCTTTTCCACAAAAATTAGCCCGTACTGAATAACTTTATTATCGAATAGCAGCAAAATAGGCCGGTTAAATAGAGAAGCCAATGGCTGCGTTTTGTATACAGCCAAGCATAAATTAGAAGTAGTGCCAAGTAAAACAAAATCACTTGTTCTAGTCCAAATGAAATCAAAAGGGGGTGATTCATAGGCAGTGCCTCTAAATAGCTAATGGCTTTATTCATACTTATGATATATTTTTCAATTATTTGCCCAAATAATTTTGAAAACCCCATTATGTTTGGGGTAATGACTAAGAGGGCTAGTGCGTATAATAGAAGGGTGCTTAAGGGCACCATGATAAAATTGCTTATTAATACCATGGAAGCTAGTTGATGAAAATAATAAAGCAAAATAGGGAGGGTAGTTAATTGTGCCGCTATACTAATGCATAAATTACTCCATAAAAAAACTAAGACAGGGTTATCCATGGGCATCATTTTATTCAATAAAGGATAGAATAAATGAATACCTAGTACGGCAGCATAAGATAATTGCAGCCCAATATTTTCTACATTTTTTAGATCAAACAATAGTAAAATTAAAATACCCCCTGCCATCACATTTAAAGTAAAAGAACTATCCCCTCTAAATTTGCCTATATAGTAGATGCTAAAAAATACGGCGGCTCTAACAATGGAAGGGCTTGCAAAAGCCATTAGGGTATAGGTCCAGACAAAGCCTAGTACGATGAATAGCTCAACTGCCATTAATAATTTTTTTCGAGGCAGCCAGCTGGTAATGCGTAAGATATTTTTAAATATAATTTCAAGGTGCATTCCGCTAATGGCCACTATATGTATAATACCTAATTGCTTGTATGCATTTAGTAGTTCTTTATTAGCATCGGTCTTGATGCCTAATAATAATGATTTTGCAAATGCATTGGCTTCAGCGGAAGGAATGCAAACATTTAGTTTATTCACTACCGCATTTCTACAATAGGTAATAAATGCTTCAGGATAGGGAATTTGAAATAGATTTTTTTCTTTGGTTAGAAAAAATAATAAAATACCCCAGCTAAATAGTATAAGGTAAACTGCAAGGCCTTCTATGTAGGTAGTATTAGTATGGTTAATAATGAATTGTAAAAGAACCAGTGAAAAAAATAATAAATAAGTAGCCTCGCTAATCCTTAATAGCAGTAGCTCTTGTACAAATAATTTTGCAAAAATAATACCTGCTAATAAGATGCCCGATATAAATAATAGGGGATAGGCTGCTCTGAAATGGGTAGGAGATTTTTCCATGCAGCATCTTAGCTAATTTTTGAATGCCTTTTTCTTCGGTAAATACGTTTTTTCGTAATTTTCTGTAACTAGGTATAGCTAAGTGCCTATTAAAAAAATAACTAATTTTTTATGTAGCTCTGGTAATTTTGCTTTCCAGTCTGCCATGGTAGCTGTTACAATAGATTCAGTAGGTCCTGTAATATCCACGCCAATACATAGTTTTGTTTGGGGCTTGCAAGTACTTAAAATAGTTTCTAGTAATTGATTATTACGATAAGGCGTTTCAATAAATAACTGTGTACAATTTCTTTGAATAGCATCGGCCTCTAATGCTTGAATTTTTTTCTTTCTTTCTGTAACATCAATGGGTAAATAGCCATGAAACTGAAATAAATTACCATTCATGCCACTGGCCATTAAAGACAATAAAATAGAAGAAGGTCCTGTATAGGGTTTCACTGTAATGCCCATTTCTTGTGCAGTGGCTACTAATAATTGTCCAGGGTCGGCTATACCTGCGCAACCCGCTTCAGAAATAATACCAATATTTTTTCCTTGCTTTAGTAAATCCTTAAAGGCCTTAATTTGTTCGGCCTCCACTTTATGAATGGGATACCAACTATAATTATCAATCACCATTTCCTTCCATAACTTTTTGAAAAAGCGCCTTGCTGTTTTTTCTTCTTCTACAAAAAAGGCATCACATTGCCCAATCCATTTTACTATATCAGTTGGTAAGGCTTCCCAACCTTCTTCGTGTAAAATCATGGGTAGTAAAAAAACTTTTCCTTGGCTCATAGTTCTTTGTCTTTAAGTTCTTGGGTATTTAATTGTGCTGCTATAAGTGAATAAAAGGGCGCAGTGATCCAACCAATAATAGGGACTAAGTGCATCATATAAAATATAAGTCCGTTACCAATGGGTAAACCCTTGTGGTTATTGACATAGCTAGCCGTGGCCACTTTATTTTGTTTTTCTGTAGCCAAACCATAATCAAGCATGGCATAGCCAAAGAAATAACATTCTAAAATGATGGTGAAAAATGGAGTGAACCATCCTACAACAGGTAAAGTGCAAACAATGACAATTGGAATAAGGTACACCGTTTGCCATAATAAATTAGTCACATTTAATAACCAAGCCCTTAGTACCAATTTTTGATAGGCCTTTGCATTAAATACAAAGACTTCGTTTTTATTGATGGCTTCGATGCGTAAATGAAAATAAGAGAAGTAAGGAGCAAATAGAAACAGAAATAAATATTTGAATAAGGCAAAATAAAATAACAGTAGTGTAAATGATAGCCAGAAACTTCCCATGGTAATAAAAAAGCCAATTAAATCGCTGCTTAAATTATCTACCCAAGATTTTAATCCTGTTCTTAAAATAATAGCCTCAATAAATAAACTGGAGTATTGACTAAAATAGTTCATGCCTACTAAAAACAAATAGGCATAAATAATACCGGGTAGTATCATCCACTTCCATAACTTATGTTGAAGAATAAAGCGGTGTGCTGTAAAATAAGCACGAATAGCTAAAATGAGTTCTTTAAGCAATTTGAATGATTTTAGGATTGCATTTTAGTGCCGTAAGCAAGGTCGCCTGCATCGCCTAAGCCAGGAATAATATAGCTTTTATCGTTCAGGGTATCGTCAATATCTCCACACCAAATAGGTATCTCTTTTCCCAGTGCGGTTTGAACCTTTTCAATACCCTCTTTGCTAGCAATAGCAACTACAATATGTATTTCCTTGGGTTTGTAAATTTTTGTAAGGGCATCAATGGTTTGAATTAATGAAGCACCAGTGGCCAGCATGGGGTCGGAAACAATAACAATACGATTGTTTAAATCCGGGCAGCTTAAGTATTCAATACTTATTTCAAAACTTCCATTATCATGATGTTTACGATAGGCCGATATGAAAGCATTATCGGCTTTATCAAAATAGTTTAACATGCCTTGGTGCAAGGGTAGTCCGGCTCTTAATATGGTAGCTAGTACAGGTTGTTCTTCTAACACTTTTGATTCATGAACGCCCAATGGCGTTTTAGTAGCCTGCATTTTAGAAGGCATTAACTTACTCATTTCATAAGCGGCTACTTCACCAATTCTTTCTAAATTTCTTCTAAAACGCATTCTGTCATTTTGAACATTGACATCTCTTAATTCAGCAATCCAGTTGCTCATTAAACTATGTTTCTCGCTTAAATGATGTACCATGGCGTGTAATTTTATTCAAATCTAAGTTTCTTCTTTCCTATATTAAAATAATTTAAAGCTATCTCCATCAAAAAGACCTTTATCACTCAATTTAAGATGTGGAATTACTAGTAAGGCCATAAAACTAAGTGTCATAAAAGGGGAGCTAAGTTTAGTACCTAAGCTTTTGGCCATGAGGTCAATAGCAGTATAGTTGGCCGCTACTTTATAGGGATCTTCCAAGCTCATCAACCCTGCCACAGGAAGACCCATTATATTAGTTACATTGTTATTAACGCAGCTAATGCCGCCTTGCTCTTGAATCACTAAATTAATGGCAGTCACAATATCGGCATCAGATACGCCCACGGCTATTATATTATGACTATCGTGTGCTACGGTAGAGGCGATTGCGCCATTTTTAAAACCAAAGTTTTTGATAAAAGCTATTTTGGGCGGGGCTGCATAGTATCTATTGTATACTACCATTTTTAAATTGTCCGATTCGGTATTGGAAACAATTTTATCTTCTTCTAATTTAGGGCTTAACCATAATTTATTAGTGATAAGTTGTCCATCGTTAGCTTCAATGACTGCGATCTTGCCATTTTCTTGGGGATATTCATGTAAACTAATTTGAATATCTTTTTCTTGAATAGTAGCTGCATCAAATTTATTAATGGCTTTCTCCTTTACTTCTTTAATAAATGATTTTCCATTCTCTGCAACTAAGTCTCCTTTAATATAAGTTTGCTTTACTTTAAAAGAAATAAGATCTTCCAGTACAATAAAATTAGCGGCATCACCTACCTGCATTTTTCCTGTAGGTAATTTATAATGGTCCACTGGGTTAATGCAGGCAGCTCTTAAAACAAGCATGGGGTCAATACCCTTTGCAACTGCGCGTGCACATAAACTATTTATATGCCCTTCTACTAAACTGTCAGGATGTTTATCATCGCTACAAAGCATAATCATAGAAGGGTGGTCTTCAATTAATTCATAGAGGGCTTCAAAATTTTTAGCGGCACTGCCTTCTCTAATTAAAATTTTCATCCCATGTTCTAATTTATCTAAGGCCTCTTCAAGGGTAAAACATTCATGATCGGTGCTAATACCTGCTTCAATATATTTTTTGGCATCCTCCCCTCTTAGTCCTGGCGCGTGTCCATCCACTGGTTTACCTAACTTATGTGCAGCCCTAATTTTTTTCATTACCTCTTCGTCTTTGAATAAGACACCTGGAAAATTCATCAGCTCACTTAAATAATAAATATCGGGGTTAGCTAATAATGCAGCAACATCATTACTATCAATAGCAGCACCTGCTGTTTCAAAAACCGTGGCAGGCACACAGCTAGGTGCGCCAAAGAAAAAATGAAAAGGTACTTTTTTGCCATTATCAATCATATACTGCACGCCTTCTATTCCGCATACATTGGCAATCTCATGAGGGTCACTGATGGTTCCAATGGTGCCATGGGTAACGGCTAATCGAGCAAAAGAGCTAGGTATGAGCATACTACTTTCAATGTGCACATGGGCGTCTATAAAGCCAGGTAGTAAATACTGCAAAGGGGCTTCAATATTAGACTCAATGGACTCAATAGATTGAATAATTCCATCTTGTACAGTAATGGTAGCAGGGTAGATATGCTTTTTAAGAATATCTACATATTGACCTGAAATGGTGAAGGAATTACCCATACGTTTAATTTGCTATCACAAATTAAACCAATAATTGAACTTAAAGATAAGTGCCCTGTTTTTATTTTTAAGCATAGGATCTGTATAATAGTTGTCTGTGTATACCAAGAAGAAGTCGCTCATAGGTTTGTACCTGTATTGCAAGCGGCTATTAATATTGAAATTATTGGTTTGCGTATTAAATTGTACAAAGGTGGTCCAGAACAACTTGGTATTAAAGTTGTATTCTAATTTAGGTGCAATTAAAATTAAATTGTTATTTCCATATATTTTCGGCAATTCAATTTTATTTACTTCTGCGTTCAATGAAAAGCTTAAGTGGGGTTGATTTCTCCATATAATCCCTGCTCCAATTCCTGTAATACTCCCATTATAGAATTGCCCTGCGGTCAACATTGTATTCCAACTAAACATTTTACGCATATCAGAATAATACATCAAATTGAATTGGCCGTATTTATAAGTTCCTGAAGGCAAGGGGATACCATCGCCTGGTTTGGTGGGGTATAATAAATTAAGATTTGTATTATTAAATTTTAATGTAAAACCTGAACTATTTCTGAAATCTGTTTTTATATTTAAACCGGTCTCATATTCACTAAAGCTATTATCCGCATTGAATACGACGAAGTTTTCAAGTGAAAAATCTATTCTGCCAATTTTCCCATTCTTCATAAATATTCTTTTGGTAATGTTCGCGTAAACATCTTTGTATCCCACTCGAATGGAGGTATCTCTTAAGGCATCATAATTATCAATTCTTTGGACATAGCCCATGTCTGTATAATAATTTTTATCTACGTTGCCCATTTGCCCAAAAAAACGCCAGTTGTTAATAGTTCTAGCTGCTGATGCCTCAAAAAATGCATCATTATTATTAATAGTAGGCTTGATAGATTGATGGTAACTAATTTTTGCTTCTTTTGTACCCTCGTTATTGGCTAATTCCAAACTAATACCTGCATTCCTTCCATATTGATCCATTGGATTTTTTTTAAGCTCTGCAGCAGAAATAAAATTTTCTCTATTTAAAAAATAAGTTTTGATTAAAGATCTTTGCCAAAATCTTTTTTGAATGGTGAATGCTGAAAAGTTTTCAGGTGAATAACTTCCTTTGGCTCCAGTTTGCATATTCATCATTCCAATTCTAGTCGATGCATTTAAATTGCCTGAAATTCTTGCCCCAAGTAATATAGGAATGGCATTACCCTGCTTGTCTAATCCAATGGTTCTAGAATAAAATGGACTAATAAAGTAATTTCCTAAGTTGGAAAATAAGTCGCCATTCTCTAAAAAAAAGGCTCTTTTTTCTGGTAAAAAAATATTGAAACGTGTTAAGTTGGTTATCTGTTGATCCACTTCCACTTGTGAAAAATCGGGATTGATAGTTACATCTAAATTTAAAGAAGAACTCAGTGTTAATTTAGCATCAAAGCCAATATTGCCTTTATTTTGAAGTGATTTTTTATTTTCATCATCAGTGGTGGCATTTCCAGTGATGTAGGGAAGTAATATTTTGTTTAGACTTGATTTAGGAGGAGCAGTAGGCCAATTCAAAACACCCATATAGCCTAAATCATAGGATTTAAAAATGGGAGGCACCCTCGTCCAGCAACTGTATTCATTACTTTGCAAATCGCCCCTTAAAAAGTTAATGCCCCAAAATTGTTGCTTGACATTATACCTCAATGATTTTAAAGGAATAGCAATTTCTCCAATCCAATAACCTACATACATTTTAGTTGCAGAAGTCCATTTGGTGTCCCAACTATAAGAAAGTTTTTCTTCTGTTTCGGTAGTAAGTTCATCTTCCGACTGAACATTTTTAGAAGTCAATGTGAAAATATAACCATTTGTTTTTTGACCAGCAGGATCCAATGATATAGCAATACCATCAGAGCCTTCATAACCCACATCTCTTTTTAAACTTTTTATAATTTGTTCTTTCTTGGCAAATACCTTAAAGGCGAAGTAAATATTTTTATCATCATAGGTCATAAGTACTTCTGTCGCTTGCTTTGGAGCGCCTATATTATTGGGGTATTTTTTTATAAAATCCTTAGCTAGTGTAGCGGTTTTCCAAACGGCCTCATCTAAAATTCCATCTAGTACAATTGGGCTGGTACTGGGTTGAATGTTTAACTGAAATTCTTTTTGAAACTCTGAAATATTTTGAGCTTGGAGGTAGCCACTGAAAAATACCAAACCTAAAAGCAAAGAAAGCTTTCTAAATGATTTTATTAAATAGGAAAGGTGCTGGTATCGATTTTGCATTAGGGTGCAAATATCCTCTATGTAATTAAAACAGCCTTCATTCGTTGGAAGTTTTTCTGAAAAAATGTACAAGCGGTTCCTTCTGGGGCTTATAAGTGGGGCCGGGTGGTTGTTTTGAGGCGAAAGCTTAGGCCTTTTTTGTATTTGACACTATAAATTAAACCAATAACTGAACTTAAAGATAAGAGCCCTGTTTTTATTTTTAAATAGAGGGTCGGTAAAGTAGTTGTCGGTGTAAACCAAGAAGAAGTCGCTCATAGGTTTGAATCTGTATTGTAAGCGGCTATTGATATTGAAGTTATTGCCTTGGGTATTGTATTGTATAAAAGTGGTCCAAAATAATTTTGTACTAAAATTCCACTCCACCCTAGGTTGTATTAAGACTAAATTACTACTACCATAAGGGTTCGGAAATACGATATTATTAAATTGTGCGCTTAATAATAGATAAAAATGGGGCTGATTTCTGTAACTGATACCCATCGAAATTCCTTTTACTTGCCCATTATAAAACTGACCAATATCCAACTTGCTTTGTATTCCAAATAATTTTCTCGAATCAGATTTGTAGTCAATTTGAATTTGATTAAAGACATAATTTCCAGCTGGTAAAGGCACTCCATCTGTAAATGAAATGGGATATATTAAGTTGACAATTGTATTTGTAAGATCAAGACCGAAATTAGAAGTTTTTTTAAATTGAAAATCTGTTTCTAATTTGGTTTCAGATTGATTAATGGAATTATCGGGATACAGGGTGGCACGATTTACAATCTTCAATTCCATTTTACCAATGGATCCATTTTTGGGGAATGATCTATAGCCTAGTGAATTGTATAAGTTTTTAAAACCAATTCGAATGCTCGTATCCCTAATGGCATCATAATTATCAATGCCTTGCACAAATCCCATATCGGTATAATAGTTTTTACCTAAGCTACCAATAAGGCTAATATAAGACCAGTGTTTTCCATTTGTCATAAACCCTGTGCTTGCATAAATATCTTCATTATTTATATTAGCCTTAAAAGATTTATGTATGTCGGTCCAGGTTCTAAATGTTCCTGTTGTGTTTGAATATTCAAAACTAAGCCCCGCATTACGACCATATTTATCTAATGGATTTTTCTTGGCCTCATCCTCTGAAATAAAATTTTCTCTATTTAAAAAGTAAGTTTTTAAAATGGAACGCTTCAATACGCTTCTTTGCAAAGTAAATGCAGTGAAATTCTCGGCTGAGTAATTGCCCTGTTTGCCTGTTTGCATATTCATCAAACCAATACGCGTAGCGGGGTCTAAATTACCAGACATTCTTGCTCCAAATAAAATAGGTATTTTATTGCCGTCTTTATCTAGTCCAATAGTTCTGGAATAAAAGGGTCTTATAGAGGGCATACCAAAATCGGAAAACAAATCTGAGTTTTCTAAAAAGAATCCTCTTCTTTCTGGAAGAAAAATATTAAAACGGGTAAGGTTGGTTACTTGTTGGTCTACTTCTACTTGAGAAAAATCGGGATTTACTGTTAAGTCTAAATTCAATGAAGCATTTAATGCCACTTTTGAATCAAAACCACCAGTGGCATTGGTGTTCAGAGACTTTCTATTTTCTTGGTCTTCTGTGCTAGCACCAGAAATAAAGGGTAGAAAAATAATATTATTTTTTGAACTAGGCGTGGCTGCAGGCCAATTTAATAAACCCAAATAGCCTAAATCATAGGCTTTAAAAATAGGGGGTACCCTGGTAAATGTACTGTATTCTCCATTTTTTGCATCTGCTCTTAGAAAATTAATACCCCATTGTAACTGTTTAGGATCATACCTGATAGATTTTAAAGGAATCATTATTTCAGCAATCCAATAAGTGCCATAATCCTTGGTGGCAGAAAACCATTTGGTATCCCAACTCCAAGAAGGCTTTTCTTGAAAACTCAAACTTAGTTGATCTTCTGATTGAACATTTAAAGCACTTATTAAAAAGAAAAACCCATTGGTTTTTTTATTCAAAGGGTCCAACATAATACCCACTCCATCAGTGCCTTCATTGCCAATATCTCTTTTTAAACTTCTTGAGATAGCTGTTCCACTATCATAGACCTTAAATCCAAAATAAATATTATCATTATCGTAAGTAAATCTTACTTCGGTTTGGCGTTTAGGCTCTCCAATATCATTGGGAAATTTTTTATTGAAATTTTTGGCTACATCAGTAGTGGCCCAAACCGGCTCGTCTAAAATACCATCTATTTTTATTTTAGCAGTGGTGGGTTGAATATGTAATTGAAAACCTTTTTGAAATTCAGAAATATTTTGAGCATTGATGAAATAACTAGAAAATAGCAGGCTTAAAAGCAGGCTAGCTTTTTTGCAAGCCGTTTTAAAAAAGGAAAACTGCTGGTATCGATTTTGCATTAGGGTGCAAATATCTAACATGTAATTAAAACAGCCTTAATAACTTGCAGAAAACATTAAAAAAAAGGATAAACGGGCTATTCTCCGTCCAATAAATCGGGCCTGCGGTCTTTTGTACGCAAAATGGCCTGTTCCTGCCTCCACTCATCCACCTTTTTAGGGTCGCCTGTGAGCAAAATGGAAGGCACTGCCAAGCCTCTAAATTCTGCAGGTCTTGAATAAACTGGAGGTGCTAATAAATTATCTTGAAAAGAATCGGTTAGTGCAGAGGTTTCATCATTTAATACACCGGGAATAAGTCTTCCAATGGCATCTATTACCACAGCAGCTGCTAATTCCCCACCACTTAATACATAATCGCCAATAGATATTTCTTTGGTAACATATAAGTCTCGAATTCTTTGGTCAATGCCTTTATAGTGCCCACAGATAATTAAAATTCTATTTTGTAATGAAAGCGTATTGGCTTGCTTTTGATTAAAACGCTCGCCGTCGGGCGTCATAAAAATAATTTCATCAAACTTGCCCGCTTCTTGTAATTGGTCAATGGCAGCTGCTAAGGGTTCACAAACCATTACCATGCCAGCACCACCTCCATATTGGTAGTCGTCCACCTGACCATGTTTATTAATGGCCCAGTCTCTGAGGTTATGCAATTTTATATGGAGCAAACCTTTTTCCTGCGCCCTTTTCATCATACTATGTTCAAAGGGGCTGGCTAATAATTCTGGCAGTACTGTTAAAATTTCAATGGTCATATTGTAAAGATAAAAGAATCCTAAGGATTATGTTTAATCTAATAATTCTCCTAAATCGCGTCTGTCTTTTTTAGTAGGCCTTCCTATTTTACTCAAACGCTTTCCGGTTTGAAATGTAGCAGCTACTTGTCGCACGCGTTCTAATTCTTCAATAGGGGTAAGGTCTTCATAATATTTGATGGCTTCAGCATAAGCCAATCTTCCTTCTAATACTTGGGTTACTCTAATCACCCAGTTTTTATGTTCCGTTCTTGCTTCGTACTCATCGCCCACTACTACATTACGCGAAGCTTTAACCGGCTCGCCTTTTATTTTAACGCGTCCTTTGTCAATGGCTTCCGTAGCCTGAGATCTTGTTTTAAAAATACGGATAGACCATAAGTATTTATCTAGTCGTACTTTTTTCTTTTCCGTTTTGATGATATCAGCAGCTTTCATGCTTAGTCTTGTTTTTCTGCAAAAAATTGATGGAAGTAAGGGATGGTTTCAATGCCTTTATAAAAATTCACAATATCATATTTTTCGTTAGGGCTATGTAGGTTATCACTATCTAATCCAAAACCCATAAATACAATTTTCACGCCTAATTCTTTTTCAAACAAAGAACAAATAGGAATACTACCACCACCACGAACGGGAATAGGTTCTTTGCCAAAAGTTGTAGCAATCGCTTTTGCTGCACTTTTGTATTCGTGAGAATCGATAGGTGTGATATAAGGCTCGCCTCCATGGTGTTCAAAAGCATTGACGGTGATATTCGCAGGTGCAATTTTTTTAAAGTGTGCTAGTACCATGGCTGTAATTTTTTCTGCAGACTGATTCGGTACCAAGCGGCAAGATATTTTTGCAAAAGCTTTAGAAGGTAAAACAGTCTTTGCGCCTTCTCCTATATAGCCTCCCCAAATTCCATTCACTTCTAAAGTAGGGCGTATACCCGTTCTCTCATTGGTGCTATAACCTTTTTCACCCCATACATTTTGTATACCTAAATCGTTTTTGAATTCATTTTCATCAAAGGGTGCTTCTGCCATTTTTTTTCTTTCTGCATCGGTGGATACAATTACATCCTCATAAAATCCTGGAATAGTGATATGATTATTTTCATCATGACATGAAGCAATCATTTTAGATAAAATGGTAATTGGGTTCGCCACTGCACCACCATAGACTCCACTATGTAAGTCTCTATTAGGTCCTGTAATTTCTAGTTCGATATAACTTAAGCCTCTTACGCCAATATCTATTGAAGGTGTATCCATACTAATCATGGCCGTATCACTAATTAATATGACATCTGCTTTTAAAAGCTCGGTATTTGTTTTAACAAAGGCTGCTAGGTTAGGACTTCCAATTTCTTCTTCCCCTTCAATAATAAATTTAATATTCGTGCAAAGAGAATTGGTTTTGGTCATTATCTCTAAGGCTTTGACATGCATATAAAATTGTCCTTTATCGTCACAAGAACCACGTGCAAATATTTTACCATCCTTAATAGTGGGATCAAATGGGCTGCTATGCCAAAGTTCTAAAGGATCCGCTGGCTGTACATCGTAATGGCCGTAAACAAGTACTGTAGGTAGTTTCGGGTCAACATTTATTTCAGCGTATACTATAGGATGCCCCTCTGTCTCATAAATTTTTGTAATGGGCGCGCCTGCCTCTTGTAAAGATTTTTCCACTGCTTTGGCGCAGGCTAGCATATCTGCATTGTGTTCGCTTTTAGCACTCACACTGGGTATACGTAGTAAGGCTAATAGTTCTTCTAGGAAACGTTCTTTGTTTTTTTCTTGATATTCAGACCATACTTTCATATTCTATAATTTTTTTTAAATAAATTTTTATGATGCTTATTTATGCTAATTAATTAGGACAATCGATGTTTACTATTTGATAATACATTTTCTATATTCCAATTTAATTTTTTTTCAAAGGGTGCTATTCTTTGTTCGCAATTTTCTATGGTGCAAATAGGACAACTAAAAGGCATACAAGCGTCGGTATGTACAAAAAACTCAACGCTATCGCCGAATTTATTTTGAATGAGCACTGCAAAATCATCTACTGCTTCATGTGCTTCGTTTACATTATAATACCAAGGCACAGTTAAGTGGCAATCAATATGCAATAAAGTACCATATCTAATTACTCTTAAATTATGCAGGTCAATCCATTTTGCATTTCTTGATAAATTAATTTCCGTAATCACCTCTTTTAATAATACCATGTCTGCTTCGTCCATAATACCAGCCAGGGATTGTCTTACAATTTTGTAACCGTCAAAAATTACATATATACCTAAAAATAGTGCAATGAGGGTGTCAATTTTTTGATAGCCTGTAACTAGCAATAATATAAATCCAATGGCGATGGCAGCGGTGGTGAAAAAATCGATCTGAAATAATTTTCCTGAAGCTAATATGGCTAATGATTTATTTTTTTTGCCAACACGATTTAGGACTTGAGCAGTCACTAAATTAATAATAGCAATGATTACTACTAACCAAATTCCATTATTGAGATTTTGCAAGCTAACTGGGTGTATAAAACTGTCTATGGCTTTATATATAATTAAACAACCTATGCCTATTATTAAAGTTCCTTGAAATGCTGCAGATATAAATTCTGCTTTACCATGACCATAAGGGTGGTCTTTGTCCTTGGGTTTGGAAGCAACAAGCAAACTATAGGATCCCACTATGGTGGCCACAATATTAACCACACTTTCAAGGGTATCAGATAAAACCGATAAGGAGTGGGTTAATATATAAGTAACTACTTTAAGTAAAAAAACAACAATGGTTAAAGCTGTTACAAAATATTGAACTTTCAAATTTTGTTTAGAATAAGACAAGTTGGAATTATTTTTTAGTGATCGCCTCTGCGTATTTTTTCTGTAGGAATTCCCAATTTACTAAATTCCACCAAGCATTGATATAGTCGGGGCGTTTATTTTGATACTTCAAATAATAAGCATGTTCCCAAACATCTAAACCTAGAATGGGCGTTCCTTTTATTTCCGCAATATCCATTAATGGATTGTCTTGATTAGGTGTTGAGCAAACGGCTAAACTATTATCTGCTTTAACAATTAACCAAGCCCATCCACTACCAAATCTTGTTTTTGCTGCATCGCTAAATGCAGTCTTAAAATTATCTAATGAACCAAAATTTTTATTGATAGCATCTGCTAATTCACCAGTAGGTGCAGTTGCTGGAGCTGGTTTCATTAATTGCCAAAACATTTCGTGATTGTAATGTCCACCTGCATTGTTTCTCATTTTTGGAGAATAACGCGAAATATTTTTTAATAACTCTGTTAAGCTAGTTGTTTGTATATCTAATTTTTCTGCAAGCGCAGCGTCTGCTAAATTTTTAGCATAAGTAGCTGCATGTTTTGTATAATGTATTTCCATGGTTACAGCGTCGATAAAGGGTTCCAATGCTGCATATCCATAACTTAATGGTTGCTGTACATATTCATTTGCAGCAGTCAATGTATTCATTGAAGTCATTGGAATAATTGGAGTCATTTTAGCCATGAGAGGCATTGCCGCTATTGCCATACCCGCTTTACCAGTTGAACTAATAAATTGACGTCTGTTTTGAGTAGATTTTGACATGCTTTTATTTTTTAAAGTACTTCTGTAAAGTTACTTTAATTGGTTGTAAAAGTCGGTAGTAAAATTCCTGGTTAAACAACTGTGAATCACGCATGGCCTTATAGGTTAAAAACAAGCCAATCGGTATTAAAATAATAGAGGACATCCACATTCCAGAGAAAACATCCCACTGTCCTGACTTGGCTAATTTTTCTCCAAAATTATTGAGTAAGAAAAAGAGCACAAAAAATATAATGGCCAAAACCAAGGGGGTGCCTAGTCCTCCCTTACGAATAATCGAACCCAAGGGGGCGCCTATTAAAAAAAGTACAAAACAGGCAAAGGATAATGTAAATTTCCGATGCCATTCTATTCCATGTGAAGAATTTGCTTTTTTATTTTCTTTATAAGTATCTGAAATAGCAGTAAGGTTATATAAAAGTGAAGAGAACTGATAGCCTGAGGTGAGTTGAATACTACTTATTAAAGAATCGGGAATAAGGGTGCTAAATTTTTTTAAAGGTGTAATGTTTTTCTTGGTATTAAAAAGTGCAGTACTATCCTTGTAGTTCATAAACCTTAAATAGGAGGCAACATCGGCATTGGTTTTTTGAATAAAGTAGTTGTCTTTGTTTTGTAAAGAGTCCATGGCCTTACTAAGTTGCCTCACACTTAACATTTTTGGATCGTACAATACATCACTGGTTTTATTCAGCTGAAAACTTTTCAGGTCAAATACTTTTTTATATTCTTTAAAATAAAGCCTGGTAAATTCTGTATTGGTAGTACTACGTGCTCCTCTTTCCTGATAGCGCCAACCATTGTACATCACAAATTCTAAAAACTTTTTATTAGCAGATACACGCATCACCCCCGATTCGGCCATGATTAAATTATCCTGCAATCCAAATCTTTTTTCAAAGATGGTAATATTATGCATGATACTGTCATTCGATTCTTTCTTGCCTAGTTTAATCACATAGCCATCTATTTTGTCATAAAAAATACCTTCTTTTAAATCAATGGCAGGCTTGGCTATAATGATTTCATATTTTAAATTGGTAAGCTTCATCTGCGTTACCGGAATAATATTATTTGAAAATAAAAAGGCAATGCCTGCTAAAAAAATGGTGAATATAAATAGCGGACGCATAAAACGTATCAGTGGAATACCTGCTGCTTTAATGGCAATCAGTTCAAAGCTTTCTCCTAAATTTCCAAAGGTCATGATGGAAGAAAACAATAAGGCTAAGGGAAGTGCAGTGGTAAAAGTACTTACAGAAACTAATCCTACTAATTCTAAAATGGTAAATAGGTCTAATCCCTTGCCTACTAAGTCGTCAATGTATAACCAAAAGAATTGCATGGTCAGCACAAAAGTTGAAATAGCAAGTGCTGCCAAAAATGGGCCAATGAAGGCTTTAAGAATTAGTATGTCTAATTTCTTGAACAAAATGTTAGTGCTAACTACCTATACGATGAAAGAGCTCTTTAATCTGGTATTCCCAAAGTCGGCTCTGGTCCTTGACTTCGTTTTTCTCAGCAAAATCTTTCACGATTAAAATAGTTTGATTTGAAATTTCAGTTTTTTCAATTCTAAATTCGAAGTATTCATTCTTCTCTCCATGTAACCATCTAAACTTTATAAATTTATCTGGCTCTTGGTCAACTAATTCAGCTTTGTCTGGCACACCTTTATTCCATGAGAAACTAAAAACATTTTCCCATTCATCTACTTTATCTGCAAACCATTCTTGTAACCCAGATGCAGTTGATAAAAATTCAAATAATATGTTAGGTGAACATCTCACCGGAAATTCAAGTGTAAATAATTGTTTCTTACTCATATATAACTAGCTCCTCTTAAAAATTGATTCGTTTGATGCAATAATATTAAATAAAGGGTAGGTTCCAAGTATTTTTTATTATTTATTAGTTAACAAACTGTCAAGACATATATAGAGTATTATCTAAATTAGTATAAGTATATGAAATTCAACATTTTATATCATATTACGATACATTACAATTTCCAATTTTTAACGTATTTATACCTTTTGAATTGATGGTGTATGACTCGTTCTGATCACTTATCTTTGCTCCCCTTAATGTTGTAAGTATGTTTAATAGTTTGAGTGAAAAATTAGAATCTGCGTTTAAGCACCTAAAAGGGCAGGCGAGAATTAATGAATTGAATGTTGCCAATACCTTAAAAGATATTCGAAAGGCTTTATTGGATGCCGATGTCAATTTTAAAATTGCCAAAGAATTTACAGATAGTATTAAAGAGAAGGCCATTGGTGCTAAAGTAATTAATGCTATTAGTCCTGGACAATTGATGGTCAAAATTGTGCAAGATGAATTAACGGCTTTGATGGGTACTGAAGCTTCTTTGATGGATCTTTCTAAAAATCCCACTATTATTTTAGTAGCGGGTTTACAAGGTTCTGGTAAAACTACTTTTTCAGGTAAGTTGGCAAATTATTTAAAAGCGCAAAAAAAATCGCCCTTATTGGTGGCTGCAGATATTTATCGTCCTGCCGCGATGGATCAATTAACATTATTAGGAGAACAAATTGGAGTGGAGGTTTTTGTAGAAAGAGAGAATAAAAATGCAGTCTCAATTGCACAAAATGCATTGGTGTATGCTAAAGCCAATAATAAAAATGTAATTATTATTGATACCGCTGGGCGTTTAGCAGTAGATGAAGTGATGATGAATGAAGTGGCTGCTATTAAAAATGAAATTCAACCACAAGAAATATTATTCGTTGTAGACTCAATGACAGGACAGGATGCAGTGAATACCGCTAAAGTATTTAACGATCGCTTAGATTTTACGGGAGTGGTATTAACAAAATTAGATGGAGATACTAGAGGGGGTGCGGCCTTATCTATAAAGTATACAGTGAATAAGCCTATCAAGTTTATGAGCAGTGGTGAAAAGTTGGATACCCTTACTGTTTTTTACCCAGAGAGAATGGCCCAAAGAATTTTAGGCATGGGGGACATTACTTCTTTGGTAGAAAAAGCGCAGTCGCAATTCGATGAAGCAGAAGCAAAAAAATTAGAAAAAAGAATTCGAAAAAATCAATTTGATTTTGAAGATTTCTTAACGCAGATACAGCAGATAAAAAAAATGGGCAACTTAAAAGATTTAATGGGCATGATTCCAGGCATGGGCAAAAGTTTAAAAGATGTAGACATTAAAGATGATGCCTTTAAGGGAGTTGAAGCCATTATACAATCGATGACCGTTTTGGAAAGAAGAAATCCAGACTTACTTTCAACAAGTCGCAAACAAAGAATTGCCAAAGGAGCTGGAAAGGATATTGGAGAAATAAATGCTTTTATGAAGCAGTTCGACCAAATGAAGCAGATGATGAAGCAAATGTCTAGCGGGGCAATGCCAGGTAAAATGCCTGGTTTGAGGCGTTAATTCTAAGCTAACTCATTGATAATCACATAATAGTATTTTTTAAATCTATTTTTTCTTTGTTTATTGCCTGCTTTTTATTATCTTTGCAGCCGATTAACCCTATTTAATAACGCCTATAAATTTCTATTTAACATGGCAGTAAAGATGAGACTACAACGTCACGGTAGTAAAAAAAGGCCTTTCTACTTTATAGTAGTGGCTGACGGACGTGCACCAAGAGATGGTAAATTCATCCAAAAAATCGGTACTTACAACCCATTAACAGTTCCTGCAACAATCCAATTGGATCGTCAAAAGGCATTGGAGTGGTTAAACAAAGGTGCTCAACCTACAGACACCGTTCACAGAATTTTATCTTTCAAAGGAGTTCTTTATTTGAAGCATTTACTTCGTGGAGTAAAATTAGGTTTGTTTGATGATGCAACCGCAATGGAGAAATTCCAAACATGGTATGCAGCACATGAAACAAAAATTGCAAGCACAAACGATACACACAAAAAAGCAGAAGCTGCTAAAAAAATGTATGTACCTGTTGCTAAAAAAGTAGCAGAACCAATTGCGGAAGCTGCACCAGTAGAAGAAGTGGCTGCACCAGTTGAAGAAGCTGCACCAGTAGCTGAAGCCTCTGGTGAAGTCTCAGTTGAAGCCTCAGTTGAAGAGACGCCTGCTGCAGAATAATTTTAAAATTAATCTAGCTTTATAAAAGCCCCTAGTTCCTATCAACGGAATTGGGGGTTTTTTTTGAAAATGATTTTGTCGATAAAAGAATTAAATTAGCAAATGAGTCAGTACATACATATAGGTAAAATAGTAGCGCCCCATGGCATTACGGGTCATGTTATTATTGAGCATGCGCTAGGCAAATCTATTAGCTTTAAAGGGATTGATGCCCTATTCGTTGAAAAAAATGCAGCTAGTTTTATTCCTTATTTTATTCAAAGCGCTTCAGCTAAAACAGATACCATTACTCATTTACAATTGGAAGGCATTAATAGTAGAGAAGCCACTGCGCTAGTCTTGGGTAAAAAAGTATGGTTACCTCATGATGAATTTCAAAAATTAGTGGATAAGCAGTCGCCCTTGGCCTTATTAGGCTATACAGTAGTGGAAGCAGGAAAAGCTATTGGGGTTATTCAAGAAGTGATAGAACAACCGCATCAATTAATGGTTACTATATTATACCAAGGCCAAGAAGCCTATATTCCTTTGCACGAAGAAAGTTTAAAAGCAGTGAACCATAAGGCTAAAACCATTAGCGTTGAACTACCCGATGGTTTATTGGATTTATATACTCTGCCTCCCACGGAACCCTCTGAAAAATAGGTAAAGACGCAATTATTTCTCTTTATTCCATTTATCCAACTGCTGTAAAGTAGCGATTAAATCTTTAGGTAATGGAGCTTCTAAATGAAGCTCCTTTTCTTTATAAGTAAATGTCAAACTATGCGCATGTAAAGCCTGTCTAGCAAGCAGCGGTCTTTCTTCTTCCTCAGTCTTACTTAGTTTAAAATTTTTCTTTTTAATAGAAGACAATAATAATTTCTCTCCATCACCATAGACATCATCGGCTACAATAGGATGTCCTATTTGTTTGGCATGCACACGTATTTGATGTGTTCTTCCAGTATGAATTTGAAAAGAAACCCATGCAAATCGTTTGTAATTTTCTATCACTTGGTAAGTAGTTAAAGCAATTTTTCCTTTGACATGTACTACCATGGTACCCTTTTTTACAGGATGCTCCATAATAGGCTCATCAATACTTCCTTCTGCAGGCGGTCTTCCCAAGACTAAGCCTAGGTATTTTTTTTCAATAGTTCTTCCTTCAAATAATTCACTTAGTAATTTATGTGCCTCCGCATTTTTTGCAAATACAATTAAGCCACTAGTATGTTGGTCTAAGCGGTGTACAGTAAATATTTCTCCGTACTTTTCTATTAATAAAGATTTTAAAGAAACGTCTTTGCCAAATCGATCGGGAATACTTAATAAACCAGCGGGTTTATTCAATACAATCATATCCTCATCTTCAAATAATATAGATAACATGTAATATTTATTTGGAAGATTTTCTGGTAAATGATTTATTTAAAAACTTAAGTAATCTTACTTCTTTCTCTGCTAAAAAACGCCATTTACCACGGTCTACATTTTTCTTCGTAAGGTTCGCAAACATGACTCTATCTAAATGTCTTACATCGTAGCCTAAATGTTCAAAAATACGACGCACAATACGATTGCGGCCACTATGAATTTCAATACCAATTACATTTTTAGAAGTATTCGATAAATAACTTACTGCATCGGCAGCAATAAATCCGTCCTCTAATTCAACACCTGCCGCAATAGACTCCATATCGGCCTTGGTCACAGGTTTATCTAAAGTAACTTCGTATATTTTTTTAATCTCGTAAGAAGGGTGTGTTAATTTTTGTGCTAAGTCGCCATCGTTGGTTAAAATTAAAACACCTGTTGTATTTCTATCTAAACGACCCACTGGAAACATTCTTTGTGTGGTGGCGTTTTTAATAATATCTAAAACAGTTTTTCTACCTTCTGGGTCATTTGCTGTGCAGATATAATCTTTTGGTTTATTTAGTAAAATATAAACAGGAGTTACTTGTAATTGTAAAACTTTACCTTTTAATCTTACTACATCTTTGTACTTCACTTTATACCCAGGCTCTAAAACAGTATCTCCATTTACCGCAACATGTCCAGCTTTCACTAATTCTGCGGCTTCTCTTCTACCCGATATACCAGCGTGTGCAATGTATTTATTCAAAGGCATTTGTTCAAAGGGAGTATCGTCAGCGGCGCTCACCTTACCAATAGAGGCTGTTCTTTTTTCATCCGCCTTGTCCATGGAAGCAGGGGTTCTTTTATTAGTGAACTTAGATTTAGCAGGAAAGGGGCTAGCCAATTCACCATATTTAGGGGCCTCTCCTTTTTTTACATAAGAAGTAGCTGTTCTTTTAGAAGCGGGGGGAATTCTTTTATTATTGCCTAAGGGTTCAACAGGAATGCCTCTTTCTTTGTCTTTTTTTCTTTGACGCATGGCTTCTCCAGCCGCCCTCATTTCAACTTTGGCTTTCTTTTTTTCTTGTCTATATTCTTCTTTAACAGCGCTTCCTTTTTTCTTATTAGAAAACTTGTCAAAGTTGTCAGATCTTTTTTGATTCATGGATCCCTTTATTAAAAATTATCTTTATTGGCTAATTGACCACAGGCGGCGTCGATATCCTTACCTCTGCTATGTCTTACGCGCACATTCACTCTATTTTTTTGTAAAATTTCTACAAATCTTTCAAAGCCTTCTTCATCTGGTTTGTCAAAAGGAAAAATATCCACTGGGTTGTATTCAATAACGTTGATTAAATCGGCTGGTACTTGTCTATAAATTTTTGTCAATTCTTCTGCATCTTTTTCAGAGTCGTTGAAGTCTTTAAATAAGATATATTCAAAAGAAACCTCACTGCCTGTCTTTTTATAAAAGTAATTAAGTGCTTCAATAATGGATTTAATATTATTGCTTTCGTTTATCGGCATAATTTCATTACGCTTTTTATCGTTGGCTGCATGTAAGGAAACAGCCAATTTAAATTTCACATTATCGTCGCCTAATTGTCTAATTTGTTTTACCAGACCTGCAGTGGAGACTGTAATTCTTTTAGCGCTCATACCTAGTCCATCAGGAGAAGTAATTTTTTCAATGGCCTTTAAAACATTATGATAATTCATTAAAGGCTCACCCATACCCATGAAAACAATATTACTTAAATGTTTTTCATAAGTGGCTTCGCTTTGTTGTAGTATGTAAACGACTTGATCATAAATTTCATCAAAGCTTAAATTTCTTTTACGCTCCATAGTACCCGTTGCACAAAATTTACAACTAAGACTACATCCAATTTGAGAAGAAACGCAGGCGGTCTTTCTTAAAGTAGTCGGAATTAAAACCCCTTCAATCATATGACCGTCAAAAGTTTTAAAACGCGTTTTTAAAGTACCATCTTCACTTTGTTGGGTGGTATTAATTTGTAAAGCAGGTAGTTGAAATTCATTTTCTAATAAGGAGCGTAGGTCCTTACTTAAGTTGGTCATTTCATCGAAGCTATGGGCATGTTTTTGCCATAACCATTCAACAATTTGTTTTACTCTGAAAGGCTTTTCGCCTATTTTTGATATAAATCGCTCAATTTCAGCGACTTCTACATGTCTAATGTTAGGTCTTGTCTTCTCCATAATGCAAAGATACTTGATCGGATTTGTATACTTTTAAATCTTTTTTTAGCCTCTTTTTAGCACGCAGAATAATTAATATAAATTTATTATCAAATAGGCTACGTTTTACCTATTTTCGAAAATCAATTTGAAACAAATAAATAATAAATCATGAAAAAAATCTTCTTAATGGCATTCATCCTAATGGGGGTATTTGCTAGCGTAAATGCACAAACAAGTAATTTGAAAGACTATTTAGGTAAATATGTATTTCCAGAAGGAAGTCCAGTGACAGAAGTAACCATCACTGCAGAAGACACAGTATTAACAATTAATTCTGCGATGGGTTCTACACCTTTAGAAAAGAAAGGAGTTGATACTTTTTATTTAGCTGCTTATGATGCGCCTATTATTTTTAAAAGAGGGGCAGATAATGCAGTAGAAACTTTAACCATTATTGTGCAAGGAATGGAGTTAACAGCTAAAAGAGAAGCTGCTAGTTCAGCCTCTCCTAATGGAAGTGCTTATGCTATGAAAGAACAAGATTTTTATGATAAAGTTTGGGCGAATAAAACCCGCTAGAATTCAAAATTAGAAAGGTCCGATAAAGAAACAGTGGTTTGTTTGCCTGTAATAATATTTTTTACAGTGCATTCATTTTTAGCTAATTCTTCGGTGCCCATTATTATAACGTTAGGAATTCCTTTTTTCTCGGCGTATTTAAATTGCTTGTCGAATTTGCTTTTTTCAGGGTAAATTTCACAAGCAATTTTTTTATCTCTTAATTGCATCATTTGCAAGTAAGCTGCTTTAGTTTCCTGCTCCCCTAAATTAAAAAATAAAACTTGAGTAGTATGATCAATGGTGGTTGGAAATAAATTTTTCTCTTCCATTACATCGTAAATTCTATCTACACCAAAGCTAATGCCTACTCCTGCAATATTAGGTACGCCAAACAAGCTTGTTAAATCGTTATAGCGCCCGCCACCACCAATACTTCCCATTTGAGCGTCTATGGCTTTTACTTCAAAAATAATACCTGTATAATAATTCAAGCCTCTTGCTAAAGTAAAATCGGCCACCAAATGCTTGCCCATTAAGGTTTGTACGTGGTAGTCTAATACATAATTTATTTCTTCTATACCTTTTAGTCCTACTTCATTATTGCCTAATAAAATGCTTAATTGTTTTATTTTTTCTGTATTACTTCCTTCAATCGTTAAATACTGTTGAATAATTTTTTGTTGGGCTTCAGTAAAATTTTTGATCTGTAATTCTTCTTTTACTTTATCCCAACCAATTTTATCTAGCTTGTCAATGGCAATAGTTAAATCAATGAGTTTATCTTCTCCTCCACAAATTTGTGCAAGGGCTAGTAAAATTTTTCTATTGTTTATTTTTAATTCTACGGGTAAATTTAATTTTTGAAAGGCAGTTAAATATACCGCTACTAAATCCACTTCATTTAATAAACTTTCACTGCCTACCACATCTGCATCACATTGATAAAATTCACGGTATCTTCCTTTCTGGGGACGATCGGCACGCCATACAGGTTGGATTTGATATCTTTTAAAAGGGAAGTTAAGCGAGCCATGGTTCATGGCTACATATCTAGCAAAGGGAATGGTTAAATCATATCTTAGAGCACGTTCAGTAATGGCCGTACTATTTTTACCTTCGAGTAATTTTTCAACACCTTCTAATGTTTGTTCTTTTTTCTGAGGATTGTCTAAGCCGTTATTTAAAATTTTAAATATAAGTTTATCGCCTTCCTCGCCATACTTACCCATTAAGGTTTCCAGGTTCTCCATAGCAGGGGTTTCCAATGGCTGAAACCCATAGGTTTCAAACACAGATTGGATTGTCTTAAATATAAACTGACGCTTTTGAACCGTAGCCGCATTAAAATCTCTGGTACCTTGTGGCAAAGAAGGTTTGCTCATAGTTTCAAATTTGTAAGTAAAGATAAATTTTTTAAATTCATCGGCTATTAATTGTTTAAATTGCTTCTTTAAAACCCGATTTTATGGAAAATCAAGACCCTAGCCAACAACCCTATGAACCCAGGCCCAATGCGCCTCGTGAAAAATCGGAGCGTACTTACCGAGTATTTAGAAGTATTTATGATTTTACCATGGCAACCCTTATTTTAGGCTGTGGAGTATTAATGTTGGGCGCCAAATGGTTCCATTTAGATATGATCATTAATGCAGGTGCCGACTTTAGATATATTTTTGGAGGTCTTTGTTTATTGTATGGTGGTTTTAGATTGTACAGAGGTATTAATCAAATGTATTAGCCCTTTTCCTGTCCCTATTTTTTATTGACTATTAAATTTAGCACATGCGTTTTTTTTACATTATTATAAGTATTTGTATTTTGGCCACGGCTTGCAAGACGAGTTCTACAACGGAGCAAGTAGATACTCCCAGCGAAGGCCGTATTCGCATTTCTGTAGAAGAAAGTTTTAAGCCCTTTATAGAGCAAGAGCTTAAAGTATTTGCATTAAGTTTTCCCAATGCTAGTATTGAAGTTGCTTATAAATCTGAAATAGATTGTTTCAAGGATTTAGCTTCTGATAGTACCCGCATGATTATTGTAACAAGAGGCCTAGATAAAAAAGAGCAAGCCAATTATAAAGACCAACTAAGCTACGCGCCTACTTTTGGTATACTGGCTTACAATGCCATTGCGGTGGTAGTAAATAGAAAATCAAAAGATTCTGTTTTCACTATGGCTGAACTTAGTGCAGCACTAAGTGGTAAAAATAGTAAGCAAGTGGTGATGGATGGAAGTCATTTAACGGGAGTGGTTCGTTTTTTAAAGGATAGTTTATTGCACGAAACGGCTTTTGGGAAAAATGTAGTTGCTGCTAATGGAAGTGAAGAAGTGATTTCTTATATAAAAGATAATCCTAATTCCATTGGTTTTGTGGGCATGAATTGGGTGGGAGATAATTATGATCCCAAGCAAATCGAAGATAGAAAGACCCTTAAAATGGCATTAGTAGAGTGCACCCTTTGTATTGAAAAAGGATACTATTCACAGCCCTCTCAGGCGAATATTAGTAAGGGGCATTATTCTCTTTCTTTACCCATTTATTATATTTTAAAAGAAAATGCCCCTGGTCTGGGCACGGGACTGCTGAATTTTATGAGCCTAGAAAGAGGCCAGTTAATATTTCAGAGGGCTTTTTTAGTGCCCGCTAAAATGGGATTTAAGAAAAGAAAGGGTTTATTAAACTAACGCTCATCAAATACGCGTAAAATTTAGGGGTATTAACCAAAAATTAATGGTATTCTTGCCAAAAAATTAATATTTTAGCACTCCCTATAATTTCTGTGTTTATGATAAAAAAATAGATGTGGCTAGGGGCATACACCTTATATGATAAATGATATAAGGTTGTTGAAGCAGGTTAAAATTTAAAATGAAAAAATTAAGTGATGAAAAAATTGGTTTTTCTTTTGGTAGGATTTATATTTTCTACTGCATTAATAGCTCAGGTAGTCCCTTCCGCTTTGTCAGAGGGTGTGAAGTTATTGAATTACGAAAAAAATAAATCGGCCCTTAATTACTTTAAGGAAGCCTATGATAAAAACCCAGTCGATGGGGAAACTACTTTCTGGTATGGTCAAGCCATGTTAGCGCAAAACTATAATGGTATTTCTACCACCGAATCTATCCAAAATGCGAAAGAGTTATTTCAAAAAAGTTTACAAGCAAAAGGCAATGATCCATGGTTGTTAGTGGGTATGTCACACATACAATCATTAGAGGGAGCGGATGTGAATGCGGTTAAACAAAATTTAGAAGTAGCTATTACTTCTACGCTAAATACAAAAGGAAAATATAAAGGCAAACCTAATCAAGATATCATTAATGCAATCGGATATGTATTTGCTGAATTACCTATTAGTATTGGAGACCACAAATATGCCATCGATAAGTTAAAAGAAACGGTGAGCGCCTACGATGTAGTGAATGCAAGCCTCTACATTAACCTAGGTATTAACTATTTAAAGTTAGGCGGTGGTGAAAACGGAGGCGATGCAGTAACTGCTTTTCAAAATGCGATCAACGCAGATGCTAAAAACGCCTATGCTTATTATAGAATTGGTAAAGTGTATCAAACACAAAACAATAAAGAATCTTTAGACGAATATTTTAATAAAGCCATCGCGGCCGACCCTGCCATTGCACCAGTTTATTTTTCTTTATATACATACTACGCTGAAGTAAGCACAAATATTGCAAAAACTAATTTGGATTTATTTTTACAATACGCAGACAAGGATCCTATCTTCGAATATTTCAGTGCCGATTATTTATTTAGATCTGGTCAATTTGAACAATCTTTAGAAAAAGCCAAAGCAATGGAAGCTGCCGGAAGTCTTACCATTTTCCCAGGTTTAGCCGTTTTATTAGCTAAGAACTATGATAAAAAAGGAGACTCTGTTTTAGCAAAATCTTATATCGAGCCTTATATTACGAATACGACCGCAGATAAATTAATCAATATCGATTATGAAATAGCAGTCAAGGTTTTATCCAAATTCAGTGGAAGCCAAGCTACCTTAGTTGTCATTTTACAAAAAGCCATTGCGGCGGATACAGCCAAGGTAAACAAGTTAAAATATTACAAATTAGGTTATGAAATGTTAGAAAAAAGTAATATGTATGCCGATGAATTAAAGTGGTATGCGAATTATTCTGCCCTTAGAGGGGTAAAGGATGAAGTATATTATTATAAAACCACAAGTATTGCTATCAATGCAAAAGAAGGAACCTTAGCTTCTACGACTGCCAAAGAGTATATAGCGGCCTTCCCAGACAAGCCTAATGGCTATTCTATGAATGTGAGAGCCTCTAAATTGTTGGATACTGCCAATAACCTAGGTATCTTATTTGAGGCAACAAATACTCAAAACGTGTTTTTGCTAAAGGATCTAACCAAGAATAAGCAGGCCTTAGTCAACAATTACTATAACTTAATTGGCTATTATAACGAGACTAAGGGCTATGAAAATGCTGTTTTAATGTGCGATAAAGTACTCGAATTAGTACCAGAAGATCCAACCACTCTGCAAGCCAAGGCCTTATTTGTAAAAAATATCGAGATTATCAAAAAAATGCAAAATTCTAAGGGTGGCGTACCGGCTCCCCCAGTTGAAAAGCCAGCAGCCGATACGACTCAAACCAAAAAAGGCTAAAACGTCTATTTAGGCAGATTTATTGTGTAAAAAATAATTGAAAATTACTCCCCATTTATGGGGAGTTTTTCGTTATATGAGCTATGCTTTGCGTATTTTTGCGGCACCAAAAACTCATGTATGATTCTGCTGCAGTATTGGATGTCTGCGAACGAGACAAATAGCGCTACTAATTACTTACCTATTGCATTGCAATTATTATTTGCTGGGGGCTTTGTAGCGTTCATGATTTTGATTTCAAGTTGGTTGGGACCTAAGCGTGCAACAAGCGATAAATTAGAAAATTTTGCGAGTGGAATTGAATCACATGGAGATGCAAGATCACCTATGGCGATCAAGTATTTTCTAGTGGCTATTTTATTTGTATTATTTGATGTGGAAGTTATTTTCTTTTATCCTTATGCAGTCAATTTTAAAAGTTTGGGTTGGGCTGGATTTGGTGAAGTGGTTTTATTTGTAGGATTCTTTTTGGTGGGTTTTATATACATCATCAAGAAAGGGGCCTTACAATGGGAAGACTAATTATTAAAAAATAAAGCATTAACAATATGCGTCCTGTACGTTTTAATTTAAATCCTAAAGAAGCTGAAATTTCAGAAGCCATTTCTATGGGCAAAGCACCCGATGGTGTTCCTGGAGATGGCTTTTTTGCAACACAGTTAAGTTCAGTGGTAGGACTTGCCAGAAAAAATTCTTTATGGCCTTTACCTTTTGCCACTTCTTGTTGTGGTATTGAATTTATGGCCACCATGGCATCACATTATGATTTATCTCGTTTTGGTTCTGAGCGTGTAGGGTTCTCTCCACGCCAATGCGACTTATTAATGGTCATGGGCACCATTGCTAAAAAAATGGCACCCGTTTTAAGACAAGTGTATTTACAAATGGC
>SHWX01000084.1 GCA_009693615.1 Chitinophagaceae bacterium
TTTGCGCTTGCAGTAAAAAAGGAAAACATAATAACATTAAAATAATACGCATAAAAATGAATTTATATTAAAAATAAAAAATCCCGCCTCCACCGAAAAATCGGAAACGGAGCGGGATTGTAATTTAAGTTTTTTTTACTAAACTGTAGGCGTCGAATTTGTTGTTGGTTCAGTAAATAAAGTAGACGCTACTACTGGAGCTACTGCTACAGGGGTAACTACTTTTTTCTTTGGAGCCACCTTCTTTTTAGGAGCTGCTTTTTTCACTGCTTTTTTAACAGTTTTTGGAGCGACTGCCTTCTTTTTAGGGGCTACTTTTTTAGTAGCTTTCTTTGGAGCTGCTTTTTTAGTTGTTTTTTTTACCGCTTTCTTAGCTGCTTTTTTCGCCGTTTTTTTTGCGGCTACTTTTTTCTTTGGAGCTACTTTCTTTTTAGGGGCTGCTTTTTTAGTTGTTTTTTTTGCGGCCTTCTTCGCTGCTTTTTTAACAGATTTCTTTGCTACCACTTTTTTCTTAGGGGCTACTTTCTTTTTTGTAGCTACTTTCTTCTTACTTGACTTTGCCATTTTTGTTAATTTGATTTTGTGTAAACGAATTGGAGGATAAAATTACATCGTTTTATTGAACTATATTAAAACATTTTCATTTTTTGTAATAGCTTTGTAAAATGAATACACCCATTACATTTATTTTGGGAGCAACGCCCAATGCAGACAGATATAGTTATATGGCAACTGCCTTATTAGTAGAAAAAGGACATGCGGTTTATCCTTTTGGGATAAAAAAAGGGGAAATACTTAGCACGCCTATCATTAATGAATGGCCTACGAATGAGCGCATAGACACTGTCACTCTGTATTTGGGCCCTTCAGCACAAGAAGACTACTATAATGCCATTTTAGATTTGAAACCTAGAAGAATTATATTTAATCCGGGTACAGAAAATCCAATTTTGAATAGTTTAGCCACCGAAAAAGGTATTGAAACCATTGAAGCCTGCACTTTAGTGATGCTAAAAACAGGACAATACTAGCCGTTTAATTTTTTTATTAATTTTTAAATTGACCCCAGGTAGACCTGTCTAAATTGCGATATTGGATGGCCTCGCTAATATGCTCTTCTTTGATGGTAGCATTTGCTTCTAAATCGGCAATTGTTCGACCCAATTTTCTAATTCTATCATAGGCCCGAGCGCTTAATTGAAATTTTTCCATCGCTAATGCCAATAATTTTTCGGCTTCAGGGGAGACAATGCCCCATTTTTTTAATAAAGCCTCGTTCATTTTGGCATTGGTGTAAATACCTGGCTCGGTTTTGAACCTTTCTATTTGAATGGCTCTTGCCAATTCAACTCTTTTAGCAATTTCGATAGAGTTTTCAGCAGTTTCGGATTTAGTCAGTTCATGATAGGGTACAGGGGTCACTTCAATATGCAAATCAATTCTATCTAATAAGGGCCCTGAAATTTTATGCAGGTATTTCTGTATTTGCGTAACACTACAATGACAAGGTTTCTGTGGATGGTTATAATAGCCGCAAGGACAGGGGTTCATAGCTGCGAGTAACATAAATCTGGCGGGAAAATTGACCGTCATTTTAGCTCTAGCAATGCTCACGGTACCCGCTTCCATGGGTTGTCTTAGTACTTCAATCACGGATTTATTGAACTCTGGAAGTTCATCTAAAAATAAAACCCCATTATGGGCTAAAGAAATTTCTCCAGGTTGAGGGTGGCCACCTCCTCCAATCATGGCAATGGCCGATAAACTATGATGCGGTTGCCTAAAGGGCCTTTGACTTATTAATTGTTTATCTAGGGGAATCTTTCCACTTACACTATAAATTTTACTGGTTTCAAGTGCTTCTTTTTTATTTAAAGGGGGCAAGATAGAAACGATACTTTTTGAAAGCAAGGTTTTTCCGGCACCGGGTGGTCCAATCATAATTAAATTATGCCCCCCTGCACTTGCAATTTCTAAAGCACGCTTGGCTGCTGACTGTCCTTTTATATCTGCAAAATTGGGAGTGTTTTCGGTTTGAATATTTTGAGCTATAGTTGTATTGTCTTGCTGCAGGTTATTTTCTTTTTCATCATAGGGGTTATTTAAAAAATAAACTACTTCCTGTAGAGAAGAGAAAGCAAAAACCGGTATGCCTTCAACCATTAAAGCCTCTGTGGCATTTTGTTTTGGAATAATCATGGCTGCAAAGCCTTCTTCTTTCGCTTGCATGGCCATGGCGAGTATACCTTTAATAGGATATAAACTACCATCTAGCCCCAGTTCGCCCATGCATACATATTTTTCAATCAGGGAAGGGTTGGTAATTTGTTCCGAGGCAGCTAAAATGCCAATGGCAATAGGTAAATCAAAGGCGGCGCCCGATTTTTTTAAGTCGGCTGGTGATAAATTAATGACCAGTTTAGTGCGCGGCATATGAAAGCCATTGGACTTAATAGCACTTTCAGTTCGGTCTAAACTTTCTTTGACAGCATTGTCGGGAAGGCCCACTATACAATAGCCTTGGCCCATACTTACATTTACTTCAATGGTAATAGTCACAGCATCAATACCTACAATAGCGCTGCCCTTTATTTTTACAAGCATATTTTTGCTTGAAACTAAATTAGATACTAAAGTGAATTGACAGTATTAATACTTGTTTTTGCTAATGTTTTTTAGCAGGTCCACCACGCCTTCTCTTTCTAGGATTAAATAGCCAAGTCTATCTTGACTCACTCCTTTTTTTAATTGATAATGAAAAATCAATTCTTTTTCTTTGACGGCTGTTTCAAAATAGCTAAACTGAATATTATCAAAACCTTTTAAGCCATCGCTTATTTCATATAAATGGGTAGATATAATAAATAAACTAGTTCTTAAATTTTGTAAACCTTCAATAACAGCGCTGCTGCATTTCATAGCATCTTGAATATTGGTGCCTTTGAATAATTCGTCAATTAAAACAAAATATTTTTTACCGTCTATTATTTTTTCAATGGTATTTTTTATTCTTTGTACTTCATTGAAAAAATAGCTTTCTCCTTTTACGATATTGTCTGCAATAGTTAAATTGGTAATGAGGCCATCAAATAAAGTCAATTCTAATTTTTTCGCAGGCACGCCAATACCAATATGTGCTAGGTATAAAACAATACCGATGGTTTTAATAAAAGTACTTTTACCTGCCATATTTGCACCGGTTAAAAAAAGTAAATTGCTTTGATGGCTAAGGGCAAGTTTATTGTCTACGGCATTTGTCACCAAGGGGTGAATCGCAGCAGTGACTTCAAAAATAGGTGTATCATTTTCTATCCAAGTAGGAAAAACAAAGCTATAATTTTTGGAAGCCATGGCCATACTATAATAGGCGTCTAGCTCATAATAATATTCTAAAAGCTGTAGGGTATTATTTTTATAATGATAAAGGAAAAAATGGCAGAAAGAAAGTATCGTTTGTGGGTTCTCTAACTTAGTAGAAGCGGGAAGGCTAGCTAGAGAAGGATGGTTCGTGTATTTTTTTATTTTTTGAACCAGCGATTCAATGATGGGATTATCTTTTATGGTTTCAAATACCGCTAACCATTTATTTAAATTTTCATAAAATAAAATTAAATGCTCTAGTGAATAAAGAAGTAAGGAATAGTCTGAAGCGCTCATAAACTGATACCAGTAGGCAGCAGGCAAGCTAATTTGTCTAGGAATTCTTTTAAAACCGGTATCAAAAAATTTTTCAATGACTAAGGTAGTGCCATTGGTAATTTTCAATGCTTCTACAAAATGGATATGGTCTATAAAATAAGCAATGGCATTTTGTCTTTGCTCAATGGAACTAATACTTGATAATGGACTAGAAAGAAAATGATCTAATTGTATTTTGCCCCCATTGGACTTGCAAAAATTGAGATGAGATATAAGACCTATCGACTCTTCGTTATCAAATAAGCCAATATCTTTTATAGTAATTTTATCCACCTGCATAAAATTACTTTTAGCTTCTTGTAAATTGAAGACGTTGTCCTTTCTGTGCTTCATTAAATACCCCTTCATGGTATACTTTGTATCCATTCACGAAAGTGGTATTCACTTGATAAGGAAAGCTGCTGCCTTCAAAAGGGCTCCAGCCACAGTGGTATAAAATATTGTCTTTACTAACTGTGTAAGGCGCTTTTTTAACAAGTACTAAGTCGGCATAATAGCCCTCTCTAATAAAGCCGCGGTCTTTAATTTCAAAACAAGTAGCGACTGCATGACTCATTTTTTCTACCATCTTCTCCATGCTCATTTTTCCTTCATCAACATATTTAAGCATTAATAAAAGACCATGTTGAACTAGAGGTAGGCCTGCATGGGCTTGCGCATAGGCTTCTTGTTTCTCCGCCCAGGTATGCGGTGCATGGTCTGTGGCAATGACATCTAATTGATCATTCAATAAGCCTTCCCATAATGCTTTTTTATTTTCTGGGGCCTTGATAGCAGGGTTGCATTTAATTAAGTTGCCTAAAGAAGCATAATCGTTGGCGGTGAAATGTAAATGGTGCACACAAACTTCTGCAGTAATTCTTTTATCTGCTAAGGTTCTTAAATTAGAGAATAATTGTAATTCTTTAGCAGTGCTAATATGTAAAATATGTAATCTTGCATCAAATTTTTTAGCTAGTTGTATGGCTTTGAAAGAAGATTCAAAACAAACTTCTTCGTCCCTAATAATAGGATGATCCGAAGTTTCTAAAATAGGCTTGATGGCTTCTAGCGCTGCTTTATTTCTTTTGATAAGACTTTCTTCCTCACAATGTGTAGCAATTAATAGCTCAGTACCACCAAATATTTTTTCAAGTACCAATGGATTTTCTACTAATAAGTTTCCAGTAGAAGAGCCCATGAATATTTTAATTCCACAAACATCTTTTTTCTTCTCATTAGTTTTTAAAATTTCTTCCAAGTTGTCTTGAGAAGTACCCATGTAAAAAGAATAATTGGCTAATGAAGTTTTAGCGCCTATTTGATATTTATCTTCAAGTAATGCTTGTGTAAAAACAGGTGGTTGTGTATTGGGCATTTCCATAAAACTGGTGGTACCGCCTGCTATAGCTGCCTTGGCTTCACTATAAATATTGGCTTTATGGGTTAAACCCGGCTCTCTAAAATGCACTTGATCATCAATAACACCAGGTAGTAGAAATTGATTTTCACCATTAATTTCAGTAATGCCTGCCTTGGATTCAATTTGACTAGCTATTTTTTCAATGCGGCCGTTTTTAATCAAGACATCACCCTGAATGGTTTTGCCTTCGTTGACTATTTGTGTATTTTTTATTAAGTAGCTATTCATACTCAATTAGTTTTCTATATGAATGGTGAAATAAACAAAATTGCCAGTGACATTTCTAATGTTAGATAAAAGAGGGTCTCCTTTATTTAAATTTCTTAAACCGTAACTAAATTTTACTTCTGGTGAAATAGTTGCGTAGGGTAAATAAAAACTTACCCCTAAGCCCATTTCATAACCATAGTCAAGTCCATTCAGTGTATTATTATAAGGAATTCTGCTACTTGTTGAAGCATTTTTACTCAAGATTACAGATCTGTTAGATCCTAATAAATCGAAGTCTACTTTACCGCCCAAAAAAACATAATGACGCATAATATCTGTGAAACGAAATGCATTGTATCTGTCCGACTCTATTTTGATTGCCAAGGGAATATTAATGATAGCAGAAGCCGCATTCATTGTTTGGGTATCGGTTGGATTACTTCTTTTTGTAAACGTGTATAAATTTTTTGAACCTGCAATGAGTACAGTGGGATTTAATCTGAGTAATGTATGGGTGCTTAATCTTAAAGTGCCAATGAGTCCTAAGTTTAAAGCTAGATTACTTTTTGTATTAATACTACTAACTGCAGTTGAATTAGGAACAATAAAATCAATATTTCTATTAAAATTAAGATAGTTGTTGTTTAAGCCAATACTCATTCCTAAATAGTAAGGCAGTTCATCATGGAAGGGTTGGTATACATCGCCTCTTTGCGCTATTGACGCAAAAGAAATGCAAAGCAGTAAAGCTCCCGTGATTATTTGCTTGCGCAGTAAATGCTGCATATGCCTAAACTTAATTTTTCTTGTGAAACATTTTTAAATCCCGCTTGCTCTAATATAGTTAAAAAAGCAGCGCCTTCTGGAAAAGCAATCACACTTTCATTTAAGTAGGCGTAGGCTTCTTTATTGCCTGAAAATAATTTTCCAATAGCAGGCGTAACCCATTTCATATAAAATGTATAAATAGGCTTGAACCAAAAACTACTGGGTTGTGAAAATTCTAAAATAACTAATTTGCTTCCAGGTGTTAATACGCGATGAATTTCTGATAAGCCTTTTTCTAGATTCGCGAAATTACGCACACCAAAAGCCACCATGGCTCCATCAAATGTAGCAGGTTCAAAACCAATGGCCGTGCTATCACCCAAGCTTAATTGTATTTTTTCGCTCAATCCTTTTTCTTGAATTTTCACTCTTCCATATTGCATCATGCCTTCTGAAATATCAATGCCTGTAATTTTTTCTGGGTGAATTTGTCCGTAAGCCATTAGCGCCATATCGGCCGTGCCAGTGGCGATATCTAATAAGTGCTTAATTTTTTTATCTTTCAAATGAGCGATGGCCTTTTTACGCCACCCTTGGTCAATACCCAAGCTTAAAAAACGGTTTAAAAAATCGTATCGCTTTGCAATAGAATCAAACATACTGGCTACCTGTTCTTTCTTTTCGGCATTGCTTTGGCTATAAGGAACCACTTTATCATGTGCAAATTGACTCATGGCGCAAAGATATTGAATTTGTGCTGCTTTTTGGGTAGTGTAGTTCTTAAC
>SHWX01000085.1 GCA_009693615.1 Chitinophagaceae bacterium
ATAGGCTAGTTTTCGTATATTACATTATATAATTAAACCGTATTTATATGAAAAAGTTTTTAAGCATCTTAGGTATTGGACTACTTGTAATACTTACAATAGTACTCGTAAAAACTTTTACCAATAGCCCAGGTGCGCATCAAAAAAGTGCTCCCTTAGAAGCAATACCTAGCAATGCCATTGCACATATGTCTGAGGCTATTCAGCTTCAAACTGAAACACCTAACGATGCTTATCAATTTGATACAGCTACTTTCTTTGCATATAGAACATTTATGGAAAAGTCATATCCATTAATTCATAAAAATTTACCAAGAACCATAATTGATAGTTTTAATTATATCTACGAATGGAAGGGAACCGACACGAGTTTACTTCCCATGGTATTAATGGCACATTATGATGTGGTGCCTGTAGAAGCTTCAGCCATTAAATTATGGCATGCGGTTCCTTATGGGGGTGAAGTAAAAGAAGGTTATATATGGGGAAGAGGCGTGTTAGATGATAAATCAAGTATGATTGGTATTTTAGAAGCAGCAGAAGCTCAATTAGCCAAAGGCTTTCAACCTAAACAAACTATATTATTATGTTTTGGTGCCGATGAAGAATCGAGTGGCAAAGGGGCTACAGCCATGGTAAAATATTTTAAATCACTTAATAAAAGATTTGATTTAGTAGTAGACGAAGGAGGAGAAATTTCTACAGAAGATATGAAAGATGTTAAAAGACCCATTGCCGCTATTGGTGTGGGTGAAAAAGGGTATGTCACTTTAATTTTGACGGCACAAAAAGAAGGGGGTCACTCTTCTATTCCAGGACAAACAACTGTTATTGATATCTTGAGTAAGGGGCTTTATAAATTAAGAGAAAATCAAATGCCTGGAAAAATAATTCCTCCTATTAAAGCCTATCTAGAAAGAGTGAGTGGTTACACCGATAATTTTTGGAAAAAAATGATGCTTTCTAATATGTGGTTATTTGAAAGTCAAGTCATTAATAATTTATCAGAAGCGCCTTCTACCAATGCTTTAGTAAGAACCACTATTGTGCCTACTGTTGTGAATAGTGGAGTGAGAGATAATGTCATTCCAACATTTGCCACAGCCTACGTGAATAGCAGAATTTTACCAGGGGAGACCCAACAAGATGTATACAACTATGTAGAAAAAGCCATTAATGATACAAACATTAAAATTACTTATTACCGTAATTATAGCACTATGCCCTCTCCTACAACTGATATCAATAGTAAGGCCTTTAAAAGAGTAGAGCAGGTTATTAATGCTATAGTGGATGATGTAATTGTTGCTCCTATGTTAATGGTAGGTGCTACCGATTCTAGAAATTACAGAGAGATAAGCGATGGGGTTATTAATTTCACACCTATGACCAATGCCAAAGGATATCATGGTATTGATGAAAGATTATTAGTAACTGATTTTCAAAAATGTATTAGTTTTTATACTTTGTTAATTCAAGGTTCTAAATAAAAAGAAAAAATATATGTCAAGGTTAAAAATAAATTCCTATGATGCGAAATAAAATTTTTATTAAAATTGGCTTACTTGTTTGTATAATATTCTTTGCTATGACTACCTCTTTTACGCAATACCAGCCTTTGTATAAGACTATCCCTAATTATATTGCTTCTAAAAATCAAGAAGCTGAATCTAGTAGTACGGGTATATTAATTATTGAAAAAGTATCTATACCTACTTATCAATATTTTAGAGTGGCTAATGACAATCAAAAAAGGCCTTGCGTTATTATTTGTCCAGGTGGGGGCTACAGTATTCTTGCTGCAGGACATGAGGGTAGCGATGTAGCAAAATATTTTAATAGTATTGGAGTGAACGCTATTGTTTTAAAATATAGAATACCCAATGCAGAGAACCAAATAGATAAAACGATAGCACCTTTACAAGATGCTCAGCAGGCAATACTATTAGTAAGAACTAATGCAGGTATTTGGGGTATTGATGAAAATAAAATTGGTATCATGGGCTTTTCTGCAGGCGGGCATTTGGCCTCTAGCCTGGCTACTCATTATAACGATGTTCAAATTGATAACCCTACTAAAGTTTCATTAAGACCCGATTTTCAAATACTTATTTATCCTGTTATTAGTTTTGGACCTGAAGGACATGAAGGTTCAAGAATTAATTTAATGGGTAATGCCAATAATGAAAAAACTCAAAAGGCCATTCATTATTTTAGTAGTGAAAAGCAAATTACCAAAGAGGCACCACCCGCCTTTTTAGTACACTCTAAAGACGACGACGCAGTACCAGTAGCTAATTCCATACATTATTATGATAATTTAATTGCAAACAAAGTGCCAGCCGAATTATATTTATACGAAAAGGGAGGTCATGGCTATGGTATGAAAAACCCCACCAGTGAAATTGTCTGGACCAGCGTCATGAAAACTTGGATGCAGAAAACTAAAATTATTCAATAGAACTTTTTATACATTTAGAGGAAGAAATAAACTTATTAAAAAACTTTAATATTAAACTTAAAAATATATACGATGCGTTATTTAATTCTTGGGCTTAGCTTATTTTTTTGTACTACAATTAGTGCACAAAAAACTATTTTAATAAAATGTGGTAAATTATTAGATGCTAAAACAGGTATCGTTGCTGAAAAACAAAATATCCTTATTAAAGGCAATCAAGTAGTTTCAATAAGTAATAATATAAGTCAGGCCGACTCTGTTATTGATTTAAGTACCTATTTTGTAATGCCTGGTATGATTGATTGTCATACGCATGTGCTACTGCAAGGCGATATCACTTCTGAGGATTATGATGTACAAGTTTTAAAAGAATCCATTCCCTATAGAACCATCAGGGCTACTAAAAGTGCTGAGAAGTCTTTAATGAATGGTTTTACTACTATTCGTGATTTAGGCACAGAAGCTGCGGGTTTTGCTGATGTAGATGTAAAAAAAGCCATTAATAACGGGGTAATTAATGGGCCAAGAATGATTGTTTCTACCCTAGGCATGAATACGACTGGGCATTACCCTATAAAAGCATCTGATTATGCATGGGAATTAAAATTGCCAAAAGGGGTAATTGAAATTACAGGCGCTGATGAAGCTAGAAGAGCAGTAAGACAGCAAATTGAACAAGGCGCAGATTGGATTAAAGTTTATGCAGACCGTGGTTATATTAGATTAGCAGACGGCTCATTCAGATCTATTCCCAATTTTACCACAGAAGAACTTAAAGCCATTGCAGATGAAACTATTATAAGTAGAAAAAAATTAGCTGCACATGCTATGACAAGAGATGGAATACTTGCCGCCATTAATGCAGGTGCCTCAACTATAGAACATGGAAGTGGTATGGATGAGGAATGTATGCGTGTAATGGCAGAGAAAGGAATTTTCTGGTGTCCTACTTTATTTGTCAATGAATTTGTTGCAGAAGGAAGAGCGAAATTAGGAAGCCCTATCAATTTATATTTTCAACAATCCATTCAAGCTACTTTTAAAAAAGCAATGAAGATGGGGGTTAAATTAGCCTATGGTACCGATATTGGTGGCTATGATTGGAATTTAGCGCAAGCGAAGGACTTCACTTATTTTGTAGAATGGGGCTTAAGTCCTGTACAAGCTATTCAAACGGCTACTACTACTGCTGCAGAACTATTAGGCATGCAAGGAAAAATAGGTGAGATTAAAGAAGGTAGCTTTGCTGATATCATTGCCTTAAAAAAAGATCCTACTAAAGACATTTCTGCTTTACAAAATGTTGACTTTGTAATGAAAGACGGAAAAGTATATAAGCATTAGGCTTTTTTAATTTCACTGCCCTTCCATCCAAAATAAGCTACTACCACAAAAGCCACTAGTGGCACTATATAGCCCATTTGTATATTACCAGTGGCATCGCTAATTAATCCAAAAATACGAGGCAAAATAGCGCCACCTACTATAGACATAACTATTAAACTACTAGCCATTTCAGTATCTGGGCCTAGTTGCTGTATGCCTAATGAAAAAATAGTGGGAAACATAATAGACATAAAAAAGCAAATACCTATTAAGGCATAAATAGTCATCATTCCTTTGCCAAAAATGGCTACTAAACATAATAGTACACAAACAATTGCAAAAGAAGTTAATAAATGACGAGGCGTAAAATACTTCATTAAGGCAGTACCTAAAAAGCGGCCTACTAAAAAAGCAAGGCCTCCCATACTTAAATAATCGGCAGCTTGTATTTCAGAAATTTGCGCCGACTCAGTGGCATATAAAATAAATAAACTAAGCACACATACCTGAGCACCCACATAAAAAAATTGTGCTACCACAGCCCAGCTTAAATGAGAATGTCTAAATGTATTTAATATAGTTATATTTTGATTCGCCGCATTTTTTTCTCTTATATCGGGTAACTTAATTTTAAAAAACAAAAAAGCTATACATAAAAGAATAATACCTAAAATGGTATAAGGTGTTTTAACCGTATAGGCTTCTGCTGCTAGAGCTGCTTTTTGAGCAGCAGCAGTCATCATACCTAATTCTTCACTAGTATAGCCCTTGGTTAAAATAATTCTTGCGCCAATAGCAGGTGCCAAGGCCGCCGCCAAGCCATTAAAGGATTGAGCTAGGTTTAGTCTTTGGGTTGAAGTACTAGGGTCGCCTAATGAAGAAGCATAGGGGTTAGCAGCAGTTTCTAATATGGTTAAGCCGCAGGCAATTACAAATAAAGCAAATAAGAAATAGTTATAAGATTGATTATTAGCAGCGGGTACAAATAAAAATGAACCTATTGCAAATAATAGTAGGCCTGCAATGATGCCTGTTTTATAACCCCATCTTTTCATAATATAACCGGCAGGTAAGGCCATAAAGAAATAGGCTAGAAAGACTGAAGAGTCTACCAGGGTAGATTGAGTGGTTGTAAGGGTAAATGACTTTTTTAAATGGGGTATTAAAATGGGATCTAAATTATGTGCAAAGCCCCATAAAAAAAACAAGCAAGTAATTAATATAAAAGGAATTAGGTCTGATTTAGTTTTTTGCATAGCACATAAATTATATTTAAATATAATCTATCCAAAACATTTAAGCAAAAAATAAGCTAAGAGAATGGCATTAAAAGAGGCTAAAGGCCTACTTTTGAAGCGCATTCAACCACCATCAAGGCTTATGAAACTACTGGCCTTTCAAATTAAGAAATTATGAAAAAATTATTACTAAGTATAAGTTGTTTACTTACAAGTCTTATCATTTTTGCTACTGTACCTAATGCATCTAGTTCAAATTTTGAAAAAGCTATTTCCATATTTGCAAAAGAGCCAGCTCGTGATTATTACTTAATACAAGTATACCACTGTACTACTACAAAACAAATTGAGAATATTGATTTGTATTTGAAAAATACTTTTTTGCCATATTTACATAAAAATGGTATTGAAAAAGTAGGTGTATTTGCGCCACTTAATAACGATACCGCTGCTGATAAAAAATTATATGTATGGGTGCCTTTTAAGAATATTCAAAAGCTAGATGAGCTTGATCAAAAAATAGAAGCATTAGATCCCATGGGAAATGCTGCCATTATTCATTTAGAGAGTAAGGATAATAGTTTGCCTTATACAAGAATTGAGAAAATTTTAAGCAGGGCCTTTAAGTTTCAACCTCAATATGAAACAAAATCGACGCTTACAAAATCGAGTAGCCGCATTTATGAATATAGAAGCTATGAAAGTCCAACAGAAAATTTACACTTAAGAAAAGTACATATGTTTAATGAAGGCGGGGAAGTAACACTTTTCGAAAGCCTTAATTTTAATGCTATTTTTTATTCAAAAGTAATTGCAGGTAGTAATATGCCGAATTTAATATACATGACTAGCTTTAATAATATGGAAGACCGCAATGCGCATTGGAAATCGTTTGGAGAGGCTCCTGTTTGGAAAAAGATTTCAGCAGCGCCTGAATACTTAAATTCTGTCAACAGAAATGAGACCGTACTCATGAGCGCGCGTGATTACGCCGACTTCTAGTCGATTAATATAATTATCTTAGGATGTCTAAATGATATTCCTGTATTAGGCCTGGGTTTTCAGGTGTTAAAGTAAAAGCCAATTTAATTTTTTTATCTTGACACTGAATAATACAATACCCCCTCATTTGATTTTCTGGAACCATTTCTCCCACAGATATAATTTCTCCTGCTTCTTTTAATATGGCTGCTGCTTCTTTTTTCAAAGTTTCTATAGGATAGTCTTCAAAAAAATTCTCTGCAAAAATGTAGGCATTAGTGGAAAAATTAGGCAGCATGGAAACTAATTGTAGTTTCCTTTTTTGTAAAATGGGAGAAACGCTAATGACCCTTGGCTTTAATTTCGCTAATTGTACAATGGTATCTAAGACGGCATCGTTAATTACTGAAGTAGGCGCATAGGTAACATTCGCGAATAAAATAACCCCAATACCATACTCAGGCAAAAAACGCCAGTTGCTTCCAAAACCAGGCAGACCACCACTATGGCCCACACTGTTTCTGCCTAAAGCATCACGCATCCAGCTTAATCCATAGGTATAACTATTGGTAGCAGCTAGTACGCGTCCACTTGGATATTTATAATTGGGCATTAAAGAAATAAATTTAGAGGCCTGATGCATTTCTCT
>SHWX01000086.1 GCA_009693615.1 Chitinophagaceae bacterium
GTTTTTTACATGGAGAGAGTGATAGTCGTAAAACAGCATTTATAGAACCGGAGGAAACTATTGAACTGAATAATGAATTATACGGCTTAGAGCAAGATGAATTAAAAGAAGTACAAAAAATATTAAGAGCCTTAACAGCACAGTTAGCACCTTATTCAAGTTTGCTACTTAGCTATGCACAAATTATTGGCAGTTTTGATTTTATCAGAGCCAAGGCATTACTTGCTATTGATATGAATGCGAATAGGCCCATGGTACATAATAAAGCCATTACGCATTTAATTGAGGCTTATCATCCCTTACTATATATATATAATAAGACATCGGGCAAGAAAACTATACCGGTTAATTTAGAATTAGATGATGAGGCGCGTATATTAATTATTAGTGGCCCCAATGCTGGAGGTAAAACAGTGTCTATGAAAACCTTGGGCTTGAACCAAGTGATGTTGCAAAGTGGTTTACTAGTTCCTATGAGTGCCACTTCTCAAATGGGTATTTATAAACAACTATTTATACAATTAGGAGATACACAAAACCTAGCCTTTGAATTAAGTACTTATTCAAGTCATTTATTACACATGAAGCATTTTATTGAAAATGCCAATGGTAAAACTTTGTTTTTTATAGATGAGCTAGGAAGTGGTAGTGACCCACATTTAGGAGGTGCTTTTGCAGAAGTGATTTTAGAAGAATTATCGCATAGACATGCACAAGGTATTGTGACAACGCATTATTTGAATTTGAAAGTAATGGCCAACCATAATAAAGGTATTATTAATGGAGCCATGCAGTTTGATGAAGTAAAGCTAGAGCCACTGTATCAATTAGTAATAGGTAAGCCTGGTAGCTCTTATACTTTCGCTATTGCAGAGAGAATTGGACTACCAAAGCATTTAATTAATAGGGCTAGAAAATTAGTGGATACGCATCATTTTGAATTGGATAATTTATTAAATAGAACCGAGCAGGACTTGCAATTGGTACAACAAGAAAGAAAAGAATTGCATAAGAAACTAAAAGAAAATGATAGCCTGAAGACGGAACTAGATAAATTGCTAAACAAAGAAAAGCATGTTCAACAAATTGAATTATTAAAAGAACAGAATAGAGTGTCAGAAGAAAAGTTTGCTTATTTAAAAGATATGGAGCGAAAAATAAAGCAAATCGCACTTGATTGGAAAAAGTCCGAAAAGAAGGAAGAAGTGATGAAGAATTTATACAATTTATTATTTAAGACAAATGATAAGATTGTAATTAATAGATTGGCTAAAAAAGTAGATAAACAGTACAAAGAAACTAAGCAACCAATTATTGTGGGCGCTATTGTTAAATTGAAAAAGAATTATCAGGTGGGAGAAGTCATTGGCTTTAAAGGAAAAAGAGCCATTGTAAAAGTAGGACAGCTACCTATGAATATTGATGTAGAGGATTTAATGGTGGTAGAGAAAATAGAAGAACCTAAAAAGAAATAGCAAAAGATATATAGTTAAATAGAAATAACTAAAATTAATAGCCTAAACTTAGAATTATGGTAATAGATAAATTAAGTGAGATAAATAAATACGCAGGTTTGCATCCTCGTTTTGCAAAGGCCATAGATAATATAGTAACCTCTTCTTTTTTAAATATGGAACCTGGCACTATACTAGTAGACGGGGAAGATATTAAGGCTATAATAATGGAAGGGAACTGTGTACCTAAGGAAGAGTCGCTAGCGGGTTTTGAATGCCATAATACTTATATAGATATTCAAATTATTATTAAAGGAAAAGAAACAGTGGGTTGGAGAGCAAGAACTAGTTGTTCGATGCCCAAGGGTGAATATAGTGAAGAGAAAGACGTTTTGTTTTACGCAGATGCACCTACACTATTTTTTGAATTACATGCTGGCATGTTTAGTATTTATTTCCCTGAAGATGTGCATGCGCCCATGATAGGGGAAGGGCCTATTAAAAAAGTGGTTATGAAGGTTCGGGTAAAATAAATCCAATAAATATAGTAGTTTTAATAAATGAAAAAAGGCCCTGATTATGTTCTCTTGTTTTTCGCAGCTATTTATTTAATAGTACACTTTATTCCCGATTTAGGGGGCGCCGATGTAATGGGGGCTCAGTGGTTGTATACCAGTGTGGTGGATTTAGTGGTACTTGGCTATATAATTATAAATAGAAAAACATACAGTGAAGCCATTGCTTCGGTATTTAGTCATCAATTTACGCTTTTATATACCTTTTATTTTGTTTGGGCACTCATTTCCATAAGCTATGCTATGAACGCCATTGAGGCCATTGTCTGTTTGGCAAGATTAGCAAGTACTTTTTTTATTTTTACTAACCTTGCTATTTTATTATATAAAAAAGACATTAAGAATTACTATTTACCAGTAGCGCTTTTAATTACTATAGTACTATTTTTCGATGCTTTTTATGTAATCAATACTTTTAAGCAAGCCATAAATTCTGAACTGGGTACATTTAACCCCAATAGTGCAACAGGTAATAATGGGAATAAAAACGTGATGGCAGCAAGCCTAATCATTAAATTTCCTTTCTGCCTTTATTTTATTTTAAATACCAAAATACTTGGAAAAATATTTGGGGTAATTACCATATTTATTGGCGCCTTTTCAATTTTTATTTTAAGTACTAGGTCTACATTTCTATCTCTCTTAGCTATCATATTAATATTTGCTATAACAACTTTATATTTTAGAAAGAAAGCTGACCTTAAGAATTCAATTATATCTATTGCTTACATATTAGTTCCTGTGATTTTTGCATTTTTCTTTTCAAATTTAGCTTTAAGTAATATTAACGAAGCATCTTCAAGTGGAGCAGTAACAGATAGGATTCAATCTATTCAACTTAATAACCAAGCATCTTCTGGTCGTTTACATTTATGGGAAGGGGCTATTGATTATTTCTTAAAACACCCTTTCATTGGAGATGGTTATGGTAACTGGAAACTAGCATCTATTCCTTACGAGAAAGAATTTACCAATGACTTGTATGTGCCTTATCACTCACACAATGATTTTTTAGAAGCTGCTGCAGATTTAGGTATAGTGGGAGGGCTAGCATATTTAGGGTTATTTGTAATGGCATTTGTATTTACCCTACGAGTTTGGTTTAATGAAAAGTATAAAGACTATCGCCTTTTTACAACTATAAGTTTTATGGCAGTTACCTGTTATTTTATTGATGCATTTTTGAACTTTCCTACAGAAAGAACTTCCATGCAGACAATGCTAACGGTTTCTGTTGCTTTATTATTTGCACCAGCATATTTGATAAAAACTGTCACCAATAAAGAAGTAAAACCATTGAAGTTTATTTCGCCTCTTTATATATTTATAGGTGTTTTATTAATAGGCGGTTCCATCTTCATCAACAACCAAGTTTACGAATCTTTGAAAGTGCAAAAATATGTGATGGGAGAAATTGATGCCGATCCTAAGATGGCATTAGACGAAGTAAAGAGTGCTTTTCCTATGTTCCCTAATTTATCTACTTCCACTTTACCTATTAAGGCCTTAGTGGCTAGGTATTATTTTAGAGATAAAATGTACGATGAGTCGATGCGTTTATTAAATGAAAGTGAAAATGTAAACCCTGCCTTGCATTACAACGATTTTATTAGAACTGCTATTTATGCAGCCAAGCAGAATTATGATAGCACTGCTTATTATGCTTATAGAGCCTTTTATAATTGGCCAAGGGCAACTTCTTATTATAAGAATGCCTTATTCGCGGCTGCTAAAAAGAAAGATACTGTAGAAATTAATAAAGTATATAATGTATATTAGAAGTATAGAGATGGGGGTGAGGCCGTGAATCAATACTTAATGGCTATGTATGAAGTGAAAGGGGGTGCCGATAAGTACATGTTAAATATTTTAGATTCTGCCTTTGTTCATTTCCCAAAGGATACAGCTGCTTTATATAATGCTAGAAACTTACTTTCAAGAGGAGTTTTGGGAAGTCAAGGTAGCGGACAAGCCGTTTTTACCAATCAATATTCAACAGACGGAGGGAAGCTATTTGCAAAAGGAAAATATACACAAGCAGCGAATATGTATATAAAGGCAAGTAATGCGGAGCCAAATAATTATACGCATTATGAAAATGCAGCTATTTGTTATTACACCAATAAGGATTTTGAAAAAAGTATTCCTTATTTTGATAAAGCCGCTACTTTTTCAAATAATACTACAGGGAAGTCGGAGTTTTTTAAAGCCATGTCACTTGTATCCATGGGAAAGAATAGTGATGCTTGTGGCCCCTTGCAAGCAGCTAAAAAGAAGAATTATCCAGATATAGATAAGTTTATTGCGCTGTATTGTAAGTAATACACCGTTCGCTTTTGGGCATTAAAAAAGGGGCTAAAAGCCCCTTTTTTTTCACTCTGCGGAGAGTTAGGGATTCGAACCCCAGGACCTGTTACAGTCAACAGTTTTCAAGACTGCCGCATTCGACCGCTCTGCCAACTCTCCGCGGCAAATGTAGGAAGGGAAACCCAATTATGCAAAAAATACTTGCATTAATTGGGCTTAAACAAATGCGCTAATTTATTGACTACCATGTATCTTTACAAAAATGGTCTAGGTGAAAGAATTGTCGGCACTGAATGTGTTTTTTTGGAAGTATAGGTTTCGGTTTTTTACCGGAATTCTACTGGTTATTGCTACCAATTACCTGGCCGTTTTGGCTCCCCAAATCACTGGATATGTGGTGGGTTTGTTACAAGCTAAACTTCCTGGGGGTAAACCAGCCCCTTCCATACACAATGAATTTATTGTAAATTGGATTAGTGGTTTAAGTACTAGCAATAATTTCAGTTTTGCCTGGTTAATTACCTTTTGTAGTGTTACCATTCTCGTTTTGGCAATTGTTAGAAGCGTTTTTATGTTCTTTATGCGTCAAACTATTATTGTAATGAGTAGGCATATTGAATTTGACCAAAAAAATCAGGTCTATACGCATTATCAAAAATTGGATACTGAATTTTATAAGACCCATAGCACAGGAGACTTAATGAGTCGTATTACAGAAGATGTAAGTAGGGTAAGAATGTATACAGGGCCCTCTATAATGTATTTAATAAATTTGGTTTCATTGATTGGGTTTTGCTTGTATAATATGTTTAGTAAAGATGTTCGCCTTAGTTTATATGTATTGGCGCCTCTTCCAATACTAGCCATTACTATTTACTTTGTTAATAGTATTATTAATAAAAAGAGTGAAGAAATACAGGGACAACTTTCCGATTTAACCACTAACGCGCAAGAATCGTATTCTGGTATTAGAGTGATAAAATCTTTTGTACAAGAAAAAGCTATGTTGGGTTTCTTTAAAATCAATAGTGAGCTTTACCGTAAAAATGCAGTAAGCCTTGCCAAAGTGGAAGCCTTTTATGCGCCCACCATGGCTTTGATGATAGGACTAAGTACTTTATTAACTATTTATTTAGGAGGGCTTGAAGCTTTGAAAGACCCTCAAAAAGTAGGCACTGTAATTGAGTTTGTGATTTATATTAATATGCTCACATTCCCAGTAAGTGCTATTGGCTGGACAGCGAGTATGATACAACGCGCAGCGGCTTCTCAAAAAAGATTAAATGAATTTTTGTCTATTGTTCCCGTTATTTCTACAAAAAATACAAAGATTGTTCCTTCTTTTGAGGGTAATATAGAATTTAATAATGTTGGATTTGTGTATCCACATTCAGGCATACATGCCTTAAATAATTTTGATTTAAAAATTAAAGCAGGCCAAAAAGTTTTAATTCTGGGTAAAACGGGTGCTGGAAAAACTTCTATCGCTCAATTGATTACTAGAATGTATGAAACTAGTTCCGGTACTATAAAAATAGATGGGGTAGATGTGAATACTATTAATACCCATCAGCTAAGAAAGGAAATTGGTTATGTGCAACAAGATGTTTTTTTATTCAGTGATTCTATTGAAAATAATATTCGATTTGGGGTAGATGCAAGTTTTACGAAAGAAGATTTAATGCATGCCACTCAAACGGCACATGTATTAAATGAAATTAATAGCCTACCGAATAAATTTGAAACCTTGGTAGGAGAGCGTGGTACCACTTTAAGTGGTGGTCAAAAGCAAAGAGTGGCCATTGCCCGTGCTTTATTAAAGAAACCTAATATTTATATTTTTGATGACTGCTTAAGTGCGGTAGATGCAAATACAGAACAAATTATTTTGTCTAATTTAAAAAGCTATATTCAAAACAAAACGGCCCTTTTTATTACGCACCGCATATTTTATAGCTTCCAATTCGACCTCATTATTTATATAGAGGACGGTAAAATTGCTGAAATGGGCACCCACGATAGTTTGTTAGCTAAAAATGGTCTCTATGCTGAATTATATAAGGTTCAACAGACCCAAGAACAGCATTAAAATAACCCTTAAAATTTTACTTTTTCAATAACATTTTATATTTTTAAGAATATTAATAGTAAAGGAATATGGAACAAGAGAATTACGAAAACAACAACGACCGAAAAATTGAGAGTGTCTATAGTACTCGTGTGCGTGCAGGCAAGAGAAGAACTTATTTCTTTGATGTAAGAGCTACCCGTGCGAA
>SHWX01000087.1 GCA_009693615.1 Chitinophagaceae bacterium
ATTTTGTCTTTACAACCAAAGCGCACTAACTCTTCAGATAATTTAGGAAATACCGCCTCACTACTAGTGGTACTAAATGCAATAACGAGTGGAGAGGTAATATGTTTTAATAAGGAAGGAACTCTTTTACCTAAAACTAAAAATCCAACCCCTAATAAGAAAATCCATAGCACCCCAATACCCATTAAAAAGAATAATAAATATTTACCATAAAAAGCAAAAATGGCTAAGCCCTTACTTGCAATAACTGCAGCAATAGCGCCAAAAACACCTAGTGGCGCAAAGTTCATCACATAACCCACCATTTTTAAAATAATATGCGAAACCGTTTCTAATGCTTTGATAAAACCTTTAGCTGCATCGCCAATGGCAGCAGCAGCAACACCAAAAAATATACTAAATATGACTATCTGCAATATTTCGTTATTAGACATCGCCTCAAACATGCTTTTTGGAAAAACATGTTCCACAAAATTGATCAAGCTAAAGGACTTCGTGTTGCCTAGTAAATCCTTGGCACCGCTAGTATCGGCATTGCTTAATGCAATTCCTTCTCCTGGTTTAAAAATATTTACAAGCACTAGTCCAATTAACAAACTCACAAGCGATGCTGTTATAAACCATAGCATGGCCTTACCCCCAACACGACCTACTGTTTTTAAGTCACCTAATTTTGCAATACCTACCACCAAAGTGCTAAACACAAGTGGCGCAATAATCATTTGCACCAAGCGCAAGAAAATAGTGGTTAATAATTTGCTATTTTTGGAAAAAGAAGCAATAGTTTGTTCATTATAATTTTCATGTATATAATAGCCTAGAATAGCCCCAGCAATCATGGCAATGACAATGTAAATAGTAAGTTTATTCGATTTTTTCATGCAATAGTAATTACTGCAATATAAGACTTAAGTGTTAAAAAAATAAGCAAAAAAAAGGACCATTTTCCATGAAATTATAGCCAGGTTTTGCAAAAAAAGTGCTATTTTCCAAGATAAATTGAAACCACAACAAACCAATTATTTATGAGTTTATTTAGAAAGAAAGATTTGTCCGCCATGTTAGCACAGGCAGATGATGGTGGAAAAGGATTAAAGCGCACTTTAGGTGCTGGTAATTTAGTGGCCTTAGGCGTGGGTGCTATTATTGGTGCTGGCTTATTTGTAAGAACTGCCGCTGCCGCTGGACAAGCTGCTGGACCAGGGGTTACTTTATCTTTTATAGTAGCAGCCGTAGGTTGTGCTTTTGCAGGTTTATGTTACGCTGAATTTGCTGCCATGATTCCTATTTCTGGTAGTGCTTATGCTTACTCTTATGTAACCATGGGTGAAACAGTAGCCTGGATTATTGGATGGGCATTAATTATGGAATATGCATTAGGTGCTGCCACCGTTTCTATTGCTTGGAGTGAATATTTAAACAAGTTGCTGGGAGGAGCCATACCTTATGAATGGAGCCACTCCCCGCTCGAAAGTGTAACCGATTCAGCTGGTGTACTTCATCATGGTTTTATGAATGCGCCGGCTTTAGTAATATTATTATTGTTAACCTTATTATTAATTAAAGGAACACAGGAATCCGCAACAGTCAATGCAATTATTGTATTTGTTAAAGTAGCTATTGTAATTTTATTTATTATTTTAGGTTGGCAGTTTATTCGTCCAGAAAATCATACTCCTTATTTAATTCCTGCCAACCAACCACCAGTAATTGACGCCTCTGGTAAAGTTATTGCAGACTACTCTAGCGTATTCAAACATGGCTGGGGTGGTGTATTAGGTGGAGCAGCTATTGTGTTTTTTGCTTTCATTGGTTTTGATGCAGTATCTACAGCGGCACAAGAAGCAAAGAATCCTAAAAGAGATATGCCTATTGGTATTTTAGGTTCATTAGTAGTTTGTACTATTTTATACATACTATTTGGTCACGTATTAACAGGTGTTGCACCATGGACCGATTTCGTCGATCCTTTAAAAGGTCGTGAAGCTTCTGTAGCCTATGCTATTTCAACTTATATGACAGGATATGGTTGGTTAGCCACTGCTGTAACAGTTGCTATTTTAGCAGGATTTAGTTCTGTTATTTTAGTCATGTTAATGGGTCAATCACGCGTATTTTATTCAATGGCCAATGACGGATTACTTCCAAAAGTATTCTCTGAATTACATCCTAAGTTTAGAACGCCTTATAAATCAAACTGGATTTTATTTGTTTTCGTTGGTGGGTTTGCCGCATTCGTACCAGGTAATGTAGCAGGTGATTTAACCTCCTTTGGTACCCTATTTGCCTTTGTACTAGTGAGTATAGGTATTTGGATTTTAAGACGCAAATCACCTGATATGGAGCGTCCATTTAAAACGCCATTAGTGCCACTAGTTCCTATTTTAGGTGCAGTAATTTGCTTAGCAATGATCTTTGCCTTAGATGCCCAAACGCTAAAATATGCCTTTGCCTGGATGGCATTAGGCTTGGTGGTTTATTTCCTTTATGGTCGTAGACATAGTAAATTGAATGATTAATTTTATTTCAACATAAATTAGAAAAGTCCTCCCAATTACTTGGGGGGACTTTTTTTTCTTATTTTTGCAACTCTTAATACATACAACTATGGGAAGAATATTTGAAGTTAGAAAAGCCACTATGTTCAAGCGTTTTGATCGTATGGCAAAGCAGTTTACCCGCATAGGTAAAGAAATTGTTATTGCCGTAAAAGCAAGTGGACCTAACCCAGATGATAACCCTGCTTTAAGAAGATGCTACCAGAATGCAAGAAGCGTAGGCATGCCAAAAGATAGAGTGGAAGCGGCTATTAAAAGAGCCATGGGAAAAGACACCAGTAACTATGAGGAAATTTTATACGAAGGTTATGCCCCACATGGCGTGGCCTTATTAGTAGAAACAGCTACCGACAATCATGTAAGAACAGTGGCCAATGTAAAAAGTCATTTCAATAAAGGACATGGTACTTTAGGTAATTCAGGAAGTGTAAGTTTTCAATTTAAAAAAATGGGTGTGTTTAATTTAAAGCCAGATGGTTTAAATATGGACGACCTAGAATTAGATTTAATTGACCACGGCTTAGATGAATTAGGAGAAAGTAATGATGATAACGGAAATGCAATTTTTGTATTACGATGCGCCTTCACCGACTTCGGAAATTTACAAAAAGCATTAGAAGATAAAAGCATTCAACCCATTAGTGCAGAACTAGAGTGGATTCCTACTACCACCGTGCCAATGACAGATGAGCAAGCAGAGGATGTAAGTAAACTAATTGAAAGATTAGAGGAAGATGAAGATGTAAACAAAGTATTCCATAACATGGGGTAGGTTTGCTCTAATGATTTATTCAAAAAATTATGCGAATTATTCAAACCATATTATTAGCAGGCTTTCTTTTACCAATAATAAAAGATACTAGCCAATTGAAACACAACTATTATAGTCTTAGTGCAGATTTAAAATTGGCACCCAATTACTATACCACCAAAACAGGATTTTTTTGCAACACCGAAAGGTCTCTGGAAAAAAGAACAAAAATAGCTTTTAAATTTAGATTGGGATCGGTAGAACAAACGCAGAAACTAGAAGGCTATAATTTATCTAAAAACACGCAGCATTAGATTAGTCCAGGCTACTCAGTCATCATTTCATTGATGGTATTTATAATTTCCTCCGTATTCGGTTTAGAGAAATAATCTCCATCGCTACCAAAGGCTGGTCGGTGCGCTTTAGCACTTAAAGTACGAGCCGCTACATCTAACCAACGATAGCCTCCTTGTAATTCAATTACCTGTTGGTACATATAAGCACTTGCGCCACCTGGTACATCTTCATCTACAAATAAAATTCTATTGGTTTTCTTTAAAGAGGCAACTATTTGATGGTTAATATCAAATGGTAGTAATGTTTGTACATCTATAATTTCACAATCAATGCCCATGGCTAATAATCTTGTAGCGGCATCTTCCACAATTCTTAAAGTAGAGCCATAAGAAACAATAGTTACATCCTCTCCTGCTTTTAAAATTTCAGGCTTGCCTAATGGCACTGTGAATGCAGTAATATTCAAAGGCATTTTTTCTTTTAAGCGGTAGCCATTCAAACACTCAATTAATAAAGCAGGGTCGTTTCCTTTTAATAAGATATTATACATGCCTACAGCTTGCACCATATTTCTGGGCACACAAACAAACATACCTCTTAAAGCATTTACAATAACACCCATGGGTGAGCCACTATGAAATATACCTTCTAGTCGGTGCCCTCTGGTTCTAATAATTACTGGACTACTTTGTATTCCATTACTACGATAATGAATAGTGGCAATATCATCACTCAATGTTTGAAGCCCATATAATAAATAATCCAAGTATTGTATTTCAGCAATAGGTCGAAGCCCGCGCAAAGCCATACCATGGGCCTGTCCCATAATAGATTGTTCTCTTATGCCTGTATCAAATATTCGGTCTATGCCATGTTTATTTTGTAGTCCTGCAAAGCCCTGATTCACATCACCAATGCCCCCTAGGTCTTCTCCAAATGCATACACCAATGGGTTTTCTTCAAATAATTTATCAAAATAATGATTCAATACTTCATAGCCATTAATGGTTTCAGCCTCCTTTGCATATTCGGCATCTACCACTGAAACGTTTAATACACTCTTAGGACCTTCGTTGTATAAATGCTTACTATAAAAAGGTGCTTCTGCCTCATTGTATTTTGTTAGAAAAGATTTCATAGCAGCTGCGTTGCTATGCATTGGAATTTTTTCCAATATTAAATTAACAGTTCTAAAAATATCTCTTTTTAAAGGCTCTTTACTTTGTACTAATTCTTGTAAAAAACTATTCGCAATATTTACATCCGATTCGCTTAAACCTTGATGCACTAGTGTAACTGCTTCTTTAATTTTTTCTTTAATAGGTGAAATATACTTTCCCCATGCAGCTAATTTATCGGCACGTACTAATTGCTTTACTTCATTTTCTACTTCTTGTAATACTTCGTCGGTAGCTAGTTCATTGGCAATTAGCCACTCTCTCATTTGCTTATTACAATCCCAATTTCTTTCCCATTCTAACCTTTCTAAAGGCTTGTACCTTTCATGACTACCACTAGTTGAATGACCTTGCGGCTGTGTTAATTCTTGCACATGAAATACAACAGGGGTATGTGTTTCTCTTGTATAGCGAATACCCTCTTCAAAAGTTTCACATAAGGCGGCATAGTCCCAGCCCTTCACTGTGTATATTTTTATACCGTTGGTATTTTTTTCTTTTTGAAAACCATTGAGCACTTCAGAAATAGAACCTTTTGTAGTTTGTAAAGCAATAGGTACAGAAATACCGTAACCGTCGTCATAGACAAAAACAGCTAAAGGCACTTGTAATACACCAGCTGCATTAATGGCTTCCCAAAAATGTCCTTCGGAAGTGCTAGCATCGCCAATGGTGCAAAAACAAACTTCATTGCCATTATTACTTAAATGCTGAAAGACCTCTTTGTTTTTTGCATTTCTAAAACAATTAGAAGCAAAGGCCAAGCCAAGGCCTCGCATCATTTGTCCTGCTGTAGGTGCAATGTCTGCAGATACATTATAGCTTTGTGTTAATTCATTCCAATCCCCCTTTTCATTAACAAAGGCAGTGGCAAAATGGGAATTCATGTTTTTACCGCCACTAAAGGGGTCGTTATAAACATCAGAATACAATTGTGAAAAATAATCTTCTACATTAGCAACACCTAAGGCAAACATAAATGTTTGGTCTCTGTAATAACCGCTTCTAAAATCGCCTTTTTGAAAAAATTTAGAAAGTGCAATTTGTGCAACTTCTTTACCATCTCCGAAAATACCGAATTTGGCCTTCCCTGTTAAAACTTCTCTTCTTCCCAATAAGCTTACTTCCCTACTCATTATGGCCAATTTATAGTCGGCAATAACGGAGTTCCGAAATGCCTCAAAAGAGAGCATGTCTTGGGCAGATACAGCTTCAAGGGTGGATTCCATAGGACAAAAATAGGGGTCAGAATGCATAAAAAGTACATTCAGAACTAAAATCACCTAATTAATGAAATTTCAATAAATTCGTATGCCTATTTGGGCCAAAAAGCAGTAAAAATAAAACAAACAATTAATCTAAAACGATACCCTATGAAAACCAGATTACTTATTCTTAGTTTACTATTTGCCACAACTAGTTTTGGGCAATCAGCTATCAAGTTCAATCAAACTAGCTATAATTATGGCAAAATAAAAAAGGGCGTACACAAGTCGGTTATTTTCAGCTATACCAATGAATCTGCTAAGCCAGCAGTGATAGAATTTGCCACAGCAGAATGCGGATGTACTAAACCTGAGTATAATCAAAGCCCTATTTTAAAAGGACAGAAAGGCAGTATTAAAGTAACCTATACAGCACCTTTTGAAGGTTCATTTAAAAAAAGAGTCTCTGTTAAATTCGCAGGAGAGAAAGCAGTAACCGAATTAGTATTGGAAGGAGAAGTAGTATCATAATAAAAATTGACTCC
>SHWX01000088.1 GCA_009693615.1 Chitinophagaceae bacterium
GTTCAAGTGGAAGGTGCTATTACTATAGAGGCTATTGAGCAGCTCGCTAAGGGAGTATCTATTAATGTGAATGGAATAAAGTATAAGAGCCAGCCTGCTTTATTAAGTCTGCTAGAGGCCAATGTTGCGGTACCTGAAAGAAACCCACCTATACGCTTTAGAAAAAATATACCTAGTTCCTGGGCCCAGATTGAACTTACAGAAGGTAAGAATAGACAGGTGCGCAAAATGTTTGCTGCAGTGAATTTCCCCGTACTTAGATTAATTCGCTCTCAAATAGGCAGTTTTACTATGTCGGGCATGCAACCAGGCGATTTAATCCATTTAAGTCATCAGGATGTTCAAGAAGGCTTCTTTCGTTAATTGACTGCTAAGTTTTACTTTTGCAGTAATAATATATTATCAATGAGTCAAACGCTATCAGAACAGGAAATTATAAGACGTGAAAAATTAGTCCATTTAGAGGCAGCTGGTATCAATCCCTATCCTGCTGCTTTATATCCCGTTTCTCATTATTCTAATGATATTAAGGAAAACTATACCGAAGAAAACAAGGAACAATATGCCGCTGTTTGTGTAGCGGGTAGAATAATGAGTGTGAATGATAAGGGTAAAGTCATGTTTGTTAAAATACAAGATGATAAGGGCATTTTACAATTATATATTAAGAGAGATGAAATTTGCCCAGGTGAAGACAAGTCTTATTGGGATGCGATTACTAAAAATGGTATGGACCTAGGAGATATCATTGGATCTACTGGTTATGTATTTATTACAAAAACGGGAGAGACATCGGTCCACTCTAGCACAGTCACTTTATTAGCAAAATCTTTAAAGCCACTTCCGGTAGTTAAAAGAGATGAAGAAGGAAATGTATTTGATGCAGTGACTGACCCTGAATTTAGATATCGTCAACGCTATGCCGATTTGATTATTAATCCTTCTGTAAAAGAAACTTTTGTAAAGCGTACTTTACTGATGACTACTATTCGTGAATATTTAAATAGTCGTGGTGCATTAGAGGTAGACACACCTGTACTTCAAGCTATCCCAGGAGGCGCTGCAGCAAGGCCTTTCGCGACACATCATAATGCATTAGATGTTCCTTTTTATTTGCGTATTGCCAATGAATTATATTTAAAGCGTTTAATTGTAGGTGGATTCGAGTGGGTATATGAGTTTAGTAGAAATTTTAGAAACGAAGGAATGGACCGTACGCATAATCCAGAGTTTACTGTTTTAGAATGGTATACGGCTTACAAAGATTATTTATGGATGATGGAAATTACCGAACAGCTTTTTGAAAAAATTGCGATGACCTTACATGGCAAAACCGAATTAACGGTGGGCGATAAAACAATAAATTTTAAAGCACCTTATAGACGCATTAGTATTATTGAGGCCATTCAAGAAAATACAGGTATTGATATTACAGGTATGGACGAAGCCGCATTAAGAGAGGTTTGTAAAAAATTACATATTGATGTAGCACCTACAATTGGTAAGGGTAAATTAATAGATGAAATTTTTGGATCGACTAGTGAGCCAAAATATATACAACCTACTTTTATTATTGACTATCCTATTGAAATGAGCCCGCTTACCAAAAAGCATCGTAGCAAGGAAGGCTTAGTAGAGCGTTTTGAATTAATGGTGAATGGGAAAGAATTAGCCAACGCTTATACCGAGTTAAATGATCCTATCGATCAGCGCAAGCGTTTCGAAGAGCAATTAGGCTTAAAGGAGCGCGGCGATGATGAAGCCATGTTTATTGACCACGATTTTTTAAGAGCCCTAGAATACGGTATGCCCCCTACTTCTGGTATTGGCATTGGCATTGATAGATTATGCATGATGATGTTGAACCAACCCTCTATTCAAGATGTATTGTTCTTCCCTCAAATGCGCCCCGAGAATGGCACAGATTAAGTGCTTTTGAAAAAATCATAAGAGGTTAAAGTAAAAGAAGCGTAAATTTTTTATTACGCTTCTTTTACTAACTAATCGCGGTAATTCAACGCGGGCTTTATATCTCCTAGTAATGCTTTGTATTTATAATCTCCTTTAGATTTAATAAACTCTTCCATTGCTTTTGCAAGTAATACAGGATTACTCATTAAATCAATTGCAGTCAGTGCCATTGTTTTACTTGCCACTAGCATTCCCTTCGTACCAATTTCAGTTCCACCTGCAGCCACCGCCTGCCAGCTATGTGCAGCAGTGCCTGGAACCCATGTCGCTGCACGTAAACCAACAGTAGGTAAGGTATAGCTTACATCGCCTACATCGGTAGAACCACTATTGCCTTCGTTAATATAATTTAATGGTTTTATTGTAGCAGCAGTTGTCATATCTACTGGAGCAACCATGGTTGGTTGAATTTTTTTACCAAAAGCAATTTCTGCTTCTGTATAATTTACACCTCCCACTTTATCTAAGTTGGCTTGCATTGTTTCTGCAAGGGTTTTATTAATTAGTAAGTCGTGCGTACCACCTATAATATCATAACTAAATTTCGTACCAGTTCCTAAAGCAGCGCCTTCTGCAGCTTTCACCACCCTATCAAAAATTTCAACTACGTCTTTACGTTTTGGATGACGCACATAATAATACACTTCTGCAAAATCAGGAATCACATTAGGCGCTTTACCACCATTAGTGATCACATAATGAATTCTAGTTTCCTGAGGAATATGTTCACGCATCATGTTTACCATATTATCCATCGCTTCCACTGCATCAAGTGCAGATCTGCCTTGGTCTGGCGCAGCGGCAGCATGTGCTGAGATTCCATAAAATTTAAACTTAGCAGACTTATTCGCTAAGGCACTAGTAGTCGTAATCGCATTCACATCATCAGGATGCCAATGAATTATGGCATCTAAATTATTGAATAGTCCGGCTCTTACTAAAAATACTTTACCACTTCCTCCTTCTTCTGCAGGTGTGCCATACACTTTAATGGTGCCTTTTAATTTACCAGCAGCCATTAATTCTTTAATGGCAATGCCAGCAGACACACTTGCTGTGCCAAATAAATGGTGTCCACAAGCATGACCAGCATTTTTTCCTACAATCGGATCTCTTTCTGGGGATGCAGATTGATTGATCCCAGGTAAGGCATCATACTCGGCTAAAATACCAATGGCAGGACTGCCAGTACCATAAGTGGCTACAAATGCAGTTGGAATTCCTGCAACGCCAGTTTCAACGGTGAAACCAGCGTCTTTTAAATGTTGAATATGTAGTGCAGCACTCTTTACTTCTTTATAACCTACTTCTGCATATTCCCATATTTGTAAAGCCGTTTTTTTGTCTGCCTCATATGCACTACTTAATGCAGCAAGTGCAGCTTCTTTATTTGCATTCACTTGTTGTGTTGCAGGATCCAGTTTAGCTTTCTTCTGCGCTACTACTTGTAAACCCATCAACACTAATGCTAATAATAAAATTCTTTTCATACTTGATTCTTTAAATTGAAATAAAAAATAATTTATAAAATATTATAAAAATAAATCGTAAAATAATTTAGCCCCTGGCACTACTGAATAATGCGCTAAGTCGGTGATACCTTCTGCGGCTAATACTTCTTCATCCGTAAATAATTTCCCTGTGTAGGCTAATTTTTCTTTACTTAAAATATACAGTGCTGCATCTGCAATAATTTCGGTGGTTCTACTCATATTGGCCAAGGCCTGTCCGCCTAATAAGTTACGCACCGCTGCTGTATCAATAGTAGTTCTAGGCCATAAAGAATTACAAGCAATATTATCATCTTTAAATTCTTCTGCCCAACCCAAGGTCATCATACTCATATCGTATTTTGAAATCGTATACGCTACATGGGGTCCTAACCATTTTGGTGCTAAATTAATTGGAGGAGATAAAGTTAAAATATGTGCATGCGCCGATTTTCTTAAATAAGGTAGCGCGTGTTGTACCATTAAAAAAGTACCGCGTACATTAATGCTATGCATTAAATCAAATCGTTTACTAGGGGTGCTCGCGGTATCGGTTAATTGAATAGCACTTGCATTATTAATGAGTATATCAATGCCTCCAAATTTTTCTACAGTCAATTTCACCGCACCAGCAATTTGTGCTTCGTCTCTTATATCTACTTGCACGGCTAAAGCCTTTACCCCTAAGGCTTCTACCTCAGCAGCGGCTGTAAAAATGGTTCCTCCTAAACGCGGATCTTCTTCTACCGACTTAGCAGCAATGACAATATTAGCGCCTGCTGCAGCTAGTTTTAAAGCCATCGCTTTTCCAATGCCTCTGCTACCACCTGTGATAAAAACCGTTTTTCCTTGTAATGACATATTTATTTATTTAAAAAATTACTAATTACTTTTTTAGTTTCAGTGCATGCTGTAGTTAAGTCATTATTTTGAATAATGACATTAAACTGATTGCTAAAACTTATTTCAAAGGATGCTTTGTCTAAACGCATTTGTATATTTTCTGCAGTCTCTGTTTTTCTGTTTTCTAATCTTTGTTTTAATACTTCAATTGATGGCGGCATAATAAAAATAGATAAACAATTTTCCTCTAATTGTTTTTGAATTTTAATGGCTCCTTTCACATCAATATCTAAAACAGGCATTTTACCTAGATTCCAAATACGCGTTAACTCCGATTTTAAAGTACCATAATATATGCCTTCGTATACCATCTCGTATTCCAAAAAATCATTTTGATGGATATGCGCGTCAAATTTGGCAGGGGAAATAAAATGATATTCCACACCGTCTTTTTCATTGCCTCTTGGAACTCTTGTGGTGGCAGAAACCGAAAAAGACAACTGCGGCATTTCATTTAACAAATAAGAAGCAATAGAGGTTTTCCCAGCACCAGAGGGAGCTGTTAAAATAATTACTTTTTCTAGGTTTTGGGACATCCTTATTAGTTTAGAAGGTAGATTTTTCCTCGCTCTAAATTACACAAATACTACCTAAATAAATAATTATACTAAGGGCTAACAAAAATCTAATTATGATGTATATTTAGCAGTAGAAAAAATTAATTAAAACTAAAAATAGCCTTATGCAAAAACAACTATTTACATATTTATTAGTGCTACTAGCCTTTATAGCGCAAGCACAAAAGCCTGCCGAAGTGCCAGGGGCTAAACCTGTCACTAAATCGGAGGATAAAAACCCAAGTTTTAAAAGAGAGCTTTCTCTAGAAGCTAAAACTGAAAATAAAGGCGAAGTCACTATTAAAGGACAAAAAGTACCTTATAAAGTAACAGCAAGTACACAGCCTGTATGGGATGAAGATGGGAAAGCTGTTGCAGGCTTATTTTATGTGTACTATGAGCGCACCGATGTAACCAATAAAGAAACTAGACCCTTGGTTATTTCATTCAATGGTGGACCAGGTACCGCCAGTGTTTGGATGCACTTGGGATATACAGGGCCTAAAAAATTAAAAATAGACGATGAAGGATATCCCATTCAACCCTATGGATTTGAAGAAAATCCACAGTCATTATTAGACGTAGCAGATATTGTTTATGTAGACCCAGTAAATACAGGCTTTTCAAGAATTTTAGAAAAGGCAACACCAGGATCAAAGTTTTTTGGTGTAAACGCAGACATTAAATATTTAGCAGACTGGATCAACACATTTGTTGGAAGAGAAAAAAGATGGGCTTCTCCTAAATTTTTAATTGGAGAAAGTTATGGCACTAATCGTGTATCTGGATTGTCATTGGAATTACAGAATAGACACTGGATGTTTTTGAATGGTGTGATTTTAGTTTCACCAACCGATCTTGGATTAAAGCGCGATGCGGTATCAAGTGCAGCATTGCGTATTCCTTATATGGCAGCAACTGCATGGCATCACAAAAAATTAAATACAGTATATCAGTCTAAGGAATTAGAAAAATATTTACCAGAGGTAGAAGCATTTGCAATCAACGAACTTATGCCTGCATTAGCACAAGGCGGGGCATTGGCAGCAGACAATCGCAAAGCGATGGTGAAAAAAATTGCTGGCTATATAGGTTTAAATGAAACAGTAGTAGCAGAACAAAATATGGAAGTGCCATTTGATTATTTCTGGAAAGAGTTATTGCGTGATCAAGGTAAAACAGTTGGAAGATTGGATTCAAGATACATTGGTATGGATAAGAAGAATGCAGGACAAAGACCAGATTACAATGCAGAGTTATTGTCATGGGAGCATTCTTTCACACCAGCAATCAATATGTATTTAAGAGATGAGCTAGGCTATAAGACAGATTTGAATTATTATATTTTTGGTCCAGTAGGGCCATGGGATAACAGCAATAACAATACAGGAGATGACTTACGTCAAGCGATGATGGAAAATCCGTATTTAAATTTATTGGTACAATCTGGCTATTACGATGGTGCTTGTGATTATTTCAATGCTAAATATAATATGTGGCAAATGGATCCTGCTGGAAAAATTCAAGATAGAATGTTTTGGGAAGGATACCGCAGTGGACATATGATGTATTTGCGCAAAGAAGATTTAGCGAC